>DPSB01000455.1 GCA_003537495.1 Cytophagales bacterium
TAGTTCCTATCTGTGCAGTCCTTTTTGCGGGACAAAACCCTCAAAACGGATAAAAAACAAGTAAAATAGGTTTCAACCATGCCTGGAATAATCGGACGAAAAGTAGGAATGACCAGCGTATTTGGCGCAGATGGCCAAAATATCGCAGTAACGGTCATTGAAGCAGGCCCTTGTGTTGTCACTCAGGTTAAAAACGCTGAGACTGACGGATACCGGGCTGTGCAGCTTTCCTTCGCAGAGCGAAAGGAAAAGAATACTCCCAAGCCGCTGGTTGGTCATTTCAAAAAAGCCAACACCAGCCCTAAGAAATCTACAGTTGAATTCAGAGACTTCCGCGCGGAGTATGATGGAATTGTAGAACTTGGTAAGGAGATTAAAGTACAAGATGTATTTGTTGAAGGAGACTTCATCGATGCAGTAGGCACCTCGAAAGGTAAAGGCTTTCAGGGTGTAGTAAAACGCTACGGTTTTAGTGGTGTAGGTGGTCAGACTCACGGTCAGCACAATCGCTTAAGAGCTCCTGGTTCTATGGGTAACGCGTCATTCGCGTCTCGTGTAATTAAGGGTAAGCGCTTGCCAGGCCGCATGGGTAGCGACCGTGTAAAGGTTACCAACCTGAAGGTGGTAAAAATTCTGGCCGACAAGAATCTTATTCTGGTTAGCGGTTCAGTACCAGGTGCAAAGAATTCAACCATAATCCTGCAGAAGTAATGGAAATAGCAGTTGTAAAACAGAGCGGTGAAAACACTGGCCGCAAGGTTAGCCTTACCTCAGAGGTATTTGGCATTGAACCTAACGATCATGCTATATGGTTGGATGTGAAAAGTTTTTTGGCTAACCAACGCCAAGGTACCCACAAATCAAAGCAGCGTAACGAAATCTCTGGTTCTTCTAAAAAGTTGAAGAAACAGAAAGGTACAGGCGGTGCACGTGCGGGTAATATCAAGAACCCACAATTCAAAGGTGGTGGTCGTATTTTCGGACCAACCCCTCGCGATTACTCCTTTAAATTGAATAAAAAAGTAAAGGATCTGGCTCGTAAGTCAGCCCTTACTTATAAGGCAAAAGATAATCAGATTGCTATTGTAGAAGACTTCAATTTTGAAGCTCCAAAAACAAAGCAATACATCAGCTTACTTAAGTCCTTATCTGTTCAAGATAAAAAGACATTAGTAGTGTTGCCGGAAGTAAAGAAGAACATTGTTCTTTCAGGCCGTAACATTCAGAACTCTAAAATTATTACAGCCGATCAGATCAACACCTATGATGTGATCAATGCGGACCAGATTATTCTGGTAGAGAGTTCACTTACCAAGATTGACAACCTTTTAAATAAGCAGTAATCCCATGAGTATCTTAAAACGACCCCTGGTTACTGAAAAAGTTTCTTCCTTAAATGAAAAAGGCAAGTACGGTTTCATTGTAGAAGCCACTGCCAATAAGGTTGAAATCAAGCAAGCAGTAGAAAAGTTATATGGTGTAAACGTAGAACGTGTAAACACTATTAATGTGCTGGGCAAATTCAAGAGCCGCTTTACCAAGGCCGGTGTATTGTCTGGCCGTAAGCCAAGCTACAAGAAGGCCATCGTAACGTTGGCTTCTGGCGAAGTAATTGATTTTTATAGCAACGTATAATTTCTGAACAATGGCGTTGAAAAAACTTAGACCGATCACAGCAGGCACCCGTCACCGGTTGTCTCCTGGTTTCGAGGATATCACAGAAAGCAAACCTGAAAAATCTTTGGTAACAACCATAAAGAAATCAGGTGGTCGCAACAGCAATGGTCGCATGACTATGCGCTACATAGGCGGTGGTCATAAGCAGAAAATTCGTTTGATAGATTTCAAACGCAATCGCTTCGGCATCCCGGCAGTTGTAAAATCAATTGAATACGATCCCACACGTACTGCGCGTATCGCAAAACTTTTCTATGCAGATGGTTTCAAATCTTATATCCTTGCTCCGCAGGGAATAAAAGTAGGACAAACCATTTTGTCAGGTGAAGATATTGCGCCAGAAGTTGGTAACGCATTGCCGCTTTCTAAAATTCCGATTGGTACAATCATTCATAATGTGGAGATTAAACCCGGAACAGGTGCTTCTATTGCACGTAGTGCTGGTGCATTTGTACAATTGGTTGCTCGCGAAACGGTATATGCAACGCTTAAAATGCCTTCGGGCGAATTGCGTAATGTATTGGTAAACTGCCTTGCTACAGTAGGCGCTGTTTCCAACGCAGAACACATGAACGAAAGCGTAGGTAAGGCTGGTCGCAGCCGCTGGAGAGGTATTCGCCCGCGCACTCGCCCGGTAGCGATGAACCCTGTAGATCACCCGATGGGTGGTGGTGAAGGTCGTGCATCTGGAGGTCACCCTCGATCACGTAACGGTTTGCTTGCTAAGGGCAAGAAGACTCGTCACCCGAAGAAGTATTCTGATGGTTTAATCATTGCAAGAAGGAAGAAATAATTATGGGAAGGTCAGTTAAAAAAGGTCCTTATTTAGATGCCCGCCTCGCTAAGAAGGTGGTGGCTATGGAGCAATCAGGTAAGAAGTCAGTTATCAAAACCTGGTCACGCAGATCTACCATTACTCCAGATTGTATTGGGCATACGTTTGCCGTGCATAACGGTAACAAGTTTATTCCTGTGTATGTAACAGAGAATATGGTGGGTCACAAGTTGGGTGAATTTGCACCTACCCGCACATTCAAAGGTCACTCAGGTAATAACAAGGCTTAAAAGCAGGTTAACAGTAAGATTCCTGAACAATGGAAACAATAAAGAAAACAAAGAAATCGGTAGTTAAACGGGCCAAGATCAAAGCAGTTAAAGAAGCTGCCAAGCAAGGTCCTGCTACTGCATATTTAAAAGATGTTCCTTCTTCACCTCGTAAAATGCGCTTAGTAGCGGATATGATCCGTGGTGTTAGAGTGAGCAAGGCTTTAAACATGTTGAAGTACGAAGCAAAACATCCTGCTGCAAAAATGGAGAAGTTGTTGTTGTCGGCTATCAGCAGTTGGGAAGCTAAGAACAACGATGTAAAGCTTGAAGAGGCTGATCTTTTTGTGAAAGAAGTATTTGTAGATGGTGGTCGTATACTGAAACGTTTGAGACCCGCTCCGCAAGGCCGCGCACATCGCGTTCGCAAAAGATCAAACCACGTAACATTAACAGTTGACCGCATGCCTGCTAAGGTTGAGGCGGCTAAATCAGAATCTAAAGAAACGAAAGAGTAATGGGACAAAAGATTAACCCTGTAGGTTTCAGATTAGGCATCGTCCGTGGCTGGGATTCCAGCTGGTTCGGTGGAAATACGTTTTCTGATAAACTGGTTGAAGACCAGAAGATAAGAAAATATGTAGATGCCCGTATCCAAAAAGGCGGTATCTCTAAAGTAGTTATCGAGCGTACGCTTAAGAGAATCACACTAACTATTCACACGGCTCGTCCGGGTGTGGTTATTGGTAAAGGCGGTAACGAAGTTGACAAAATCAAAGAAGAGCTTAAGAAGCTTACCAATAAAGATGTTCAAATCAACATCTACGAAATCAAACGTCCTGAATTGGATGCGCGCCTGGTAGGTGAATCTATTGCACAACAATTGGAAGCCCGGATTTCTTACCGCAGAGCCATGAAGCAAGCTATCGCTTCTACCATGCGTGTAGGTGCTGAAGGTATTAAAGTAAAGCTATCAGGTCGTTTGGCTGGTGCCGATATGGCCCGTACTGAACAATACAAAGAAGGTCGTATTCCACTGCACACATTACGTGCTGATATTGACTATGCAATCTCTGAAGCACAAACGGTGTATGGTAAGATCGGTATTAAAGTATGGATCTTTAAGGGAGAGGTTTATGGCAAGCGCGACTTATCGCCTAACGTGGGCATAGTAAGCAACGCAGCTGGCGAAAACAAACCTAACCAGGCCGGTGGTGGCGAAAGAAGAAGAGGTGGCGATCGTGAGCGTGGAGGAAGAAACGAACGCGGTGGCGAACGTTCAGAAAGAAGACCAAAGAAATAATTTCAGACAAGTAAAATTTTAGGAAATCATGTTACAGCCTAAACGGACGAAATTCAGAAAAATGCAGAAAGGCAAGGTAAAAGGATCGGCCACACGTGGTCATTCTATTGCTTTCGGATCTTTTGCATTGAAGGCACTTGAGCCAGGTTGGATTACAGCCCGTCAATTAGAAGCAGCTCGTGTAGCTGTTACCCGCGCCATGAAGCGCGAAGGTCAGGTATGGATTCGCATTTTCCCCGATAAGCCAATTACCCGCAAGCCTGCTGAAGTGCGTATGGGTAAAGGTAAGGGAGCGCCAGAGTATTGGGTGGCCGTTATTAAGCCAGGCACAATTTTGTTTGAAGCAGGTGGTGTTACCATGGCAACAGCAAAAGAAGCATTGGCATTGGCAGACGGTAAGTTGCCAATCAAAACACGCTTTACAGTTAGAAGAGATTACGTAGAACAAGCAGCAAAATGAAAAACGGAGACATCAAATCTTTAACTCTTGCTGAGTTAAACGAGAAAATCGGCAGCGAGAACGAAGGCCTACGCAAATTGAAGTTTGCGCACCAGGTTGCGGCTATCGAAAACCCGATGCGCATTAAAGAAACCCGCAGGTTAATTGCCCGCTTGAAAACTGAATTGAAAGCAAAAGAAACTCAAAAATAAGTTGTCATGGAGACGGCAAGGAATTTAAGAAAAGAAAGAATCGGTAAGGTGGTAAGCAACAAAATGCAAAAGTCCATCACGATTGCAATCGACCGCAAGGTAAAGCACCCGATCTACGGCAAGTTCATGAACAAAACAACCAAGTTCATGGCTCATGACGAGAAGAACGAGGCAGGCATTGGCGACACTGTTCGCATAATGGAAACCCGCCCGTTAAGCAAGAGCAAAAGATGGAGATTGGTTGAAATCATTGAAAAAGCGAAGTAATCATGATATCTACAGAAAGCAGATTAGTTGTAGCCGATAACAGTGGTGCCAAAGAAGTTCTTTGTGTGCACGTACTGGGCGGAACAAGAAGAGAATCAGCGAGTGTTGGCGACAAAATCGTGGTAACGGTTAAGTCTGCTATACCAACCAGCCAGATTAAAAAAGGAACTGTATCAAAAGCTGTAATTGTGCGCACCAAAAAGGAGGTTCGCAGAAAAGATGGCTCTTACATTCGCTTTGAAGATAACGCAGCTGTTTTGTTGAATGCACAAGACGAACCACGTGGTACCCGTATTTTTGGCCCCGTAGCCCGCGAGTTGCGCGAGAAGCAGTTTATGAAAATTGTGTCTTTGGCACCTGAAGTATTATAAGTTATGGAAAGAAAGTATAACAAACAGCCCAAGTTGCACATCCGCAAAGGCGATACGGTGTTAGTGCTGGCTGGTGACGACAAGGATAAAGAAGGCAAAGTACTGGAAGTACTTGCTGACAAGAACCGCGCAATTGTAGAAGGTATAAACATGGTGACAAAACACCAGAAGCCTTCTGCCGGCAAGCCTGAAGGTGGTATTAAAAAGATGGAAGGCACTATTCACATCAGTAACCTGATGGTGATTGAACCTTCTAACGGTAAGCCCACCCGCACAGGTAGAAAGCTTAATGAAAAAGGTAAGCTGCAAAGATTTTCAAAGAAAACCGGAGAATTAATTAAGTAATGGCAACTCCAAGATTAAAAGAAAAATACCTGAAGGATGTAGTTCCTGGTCTGAAGCAGAAGTTTCAGTACTCATCAGTAATGCAGGTACCCAAAGTGGAAAAAATTTGCATCAACAAAGGTATTGGCGCAGCTGTTGCCGATAAGAAATTAATTGATGTTGGTGTGGAGGAATTAACCACCATCACTGGCCAAAAGGCTGTGACCACACGTTCCAAAAAAGATATTTCAAACTTCAAACTGCGCAATAATCAGGCTATTGGTGCCAAGGTTACGCTGCGTGGCGATAGAATGTATGAATTTATGGATCGCCTGATGAGTGTGGCTTTGCCTCGCGTGCGCGATTTCAAAGGCGTAAGCGATAAAGGTTTTGATGGTCGTGGTAATTACACACTTGGTGTAAAAGAGCAGATCATTTTCCCTGAAATCTCGATTGATAAAGTGAACAAAATTAATGGTATGGATATCACTTTCGTAACATCGGCTTCTTCGGATGAGGAGAGCTACGAGTTGCTGAAAGCGCTGGGTATGCCATTTGTAAATAAAAATTAATTGACTCCATGGCAAAATTATCAATTGTTGCAAGAGACAAGAAGAAGGAAAAACTGGTAGCACGCTACGCAGCCAAGCGTAAAGCTTTGAAAGAAGCTGGCGATTGGGCCGGGCTGGATAAACTTCCAAGAAGTTCATCGGCTGTGCGTATCCGCAATCGCTGCAAACTTACTGGTCGCCCTCGCGGGTACATGGGTAAGTTCGGCATTTGCCGTAACCAGTTCCGCCAAATGGCCAGTGACGGTAAAATTCCGGGACTGACCAAGGCAAGCTGGTAAGCGCTTTCTCACACATATTTGGTTGCTGAGTATCAAGGTCGGGGCACCCTCGTAAAACAGGCTAAGCCGAAACCGGGTAACAGTTTGGATAACAGAAATTGTTATATATCTTTGCAGCCCGTTCCAAAAAACGGGTTTGCTTTTTATAAATAAGTAAAATGAAAACAACGGATCCAATAGCAGATTATTTAACCCGGTTGCGTAATGCCATCAAGGCTCGCCACCGCGTGGTAGAAGTTCCTGCTTCCAACATCAAAAAGGAAGTAACTAAAGTGCTCTTTGATAAGGGCTATATTCTGAACTACAAGTTCGAGGATACTTCCAACAAGCAAGGCAATAT
>DPSB01000452.1:0-6720 GCA_003537495.1 Cytophagales bacterium
AATTCCCCCTTGTTCTGGTTGTTGTAAATGTAATGCCCGATGCTGCAACCCGCCGCGAGGTGTACAAAAACGGGAAAATAGTAATCCCTGTTTTTTTTCCGTAAATGCATTTCGGTATCGGTATGCAACCTGAATTGATAACCCATCCGGTTATTCACGTGCCAGATAAAATGATAATCTTTTACCGGCGCGACAATACCCAGCAGGTGCGCATGCTGAAAGAAATCTTCCGCTATGACATCATTGTCGAGTTTGAGTTTCATACAGGTAAACCGAAAAGAGTTTTCAGGTTTTCAATATCATTAAAACACCAGGTCAAGGGTCAGCACTTGTTCCCCTCTTTTCAATTTCACTTTCACGGCTTCGCCTTTATTGAATTTTCCTAATGCTTTCATATACTCCTGCACATCGGATGTGCTGTGTTCGCCAATTTGCAGGATAACGTCTTTTGCCAGTACGCCTGCTTTTTGCGCGGGCCTTCCTTCGCTTACACCATCCACCAGTACACCCGGCCCGGAGAATGTATAATCCGGCATGATGCCCATGCTAACCTTAAATGAACTGCGGCCCATGTTGGGCTCTTTGGTTTTGGTAAAGGCCAGTTTGTCTTTTGTATTGGCCCATTCGATGATGCTGTAGATGTATTTGACAATCCTCAGTTGCCCGTCGAAATTGATTTTGTCGGCATCATCGCTGGGTTTGTGGTAATCGCTGTGTGTGCCTGTAAAGAAAAACAAAACAGGTAAATCTTTCCTGTAAAATGAAGTATGGTCGCTTGGCCCCGATCCGCTCGAATCAATCTTCAACGTAAAATAGTCGTGGTTGGTGCTGATCACCTCTTTCCATGCAGGAGAGGTGCCCACGCCGCCAACGGTGAGCGCACGGGCCGTATCATTAAGCCTTCCGATCATATCCATATTGATCATGAAGTTGACTTGTTTCATGTCAACCGGGCTGTGTTCGGTAAAGTATTTTGAGCCATACAAACCAAGCTCTTCGCCTGAGAATGCCACAAATATGTAATTGTATTTTTTCAGGCCGCTCTTTTTCAGTTTCTTTCCTAATGCAATAAGCGCAGCGGTACCACTGGCGTTATCGTCTGCGCCGTTATGGATCTGAGGATCTTTGCCGGCATACAGGGAGTTGCGGTCTTCGCCAAATCCGAGGTGGTCGTAATGCGCGCCGATAACTATCGTGTATGCGGCACCGTTATTAATCATCCCCACCACATTATGCCCTTTCCTTTTTTTATCGGCCAGGTCAATGGTCAGGCTCACCGGCGTTTCAGCGGGTAACTGTTTTTTTACATATACAACGGGAATGGAGAGCCTTGCGGTTTTGTCGGACCCCTCGAAGCGCAACTGGTCGTCAGTAGTTGAACTGTTATACAGGAACATCGCTTTTTTGCCTTCTTTTTCCGCAGTTTTCGCGGCAGCCAGGAGGTATTCCTTTAGATCAAAATGCGGGTTGTTGCTGTGTTGTTCGAGGGTAGGCGCGAGGTTCAGCCAGGCAGCGGAAGCATCGGCGTTTGATGTAAATATTAGGTTGTTTGCTGAGCCAGACCAGGCCATGGGAAAATAATCCTCGTGCAATTTGTAGCTGATGTCGCCTGCTATAAAACGGCTGTTTGGCGCCACCTCCCGCCCATCCGAAAATTCAAATGGCTGGAGGTATCCGCCGGAAGTAGCGCTAAGCCCGGCCTTTTTAAATTTTTTCATGATGAACTCATACGCGAGTCGTTCCCCTTCGGTGCCGGTACGGCGGCCCTGCAATTTATCATCGGCTAAATAGGATACGGATGCGCTGAGTTCTTTTTTCAGTTTTTTATCAGCCCGGTTCAAATTCTGCGCATCGGTTAAGAAAAAGGATAATGAGGCGATGGCAGATAATATAAAATGGCGGGTCATGTTTTTCATGATGCAAAGGTACAACCTGTGGCTTTCATCCACGGGCCCCGGAACCATCTTTCTTCATTTCGTAAATGAACAAATGTTCCCGGCCATACTTTTGCATACTTTCGTCATCTTATTGAGTTGAACGCTTGAGTAAAACCATTCATATAGCTTTAGTGGGAAACCCCAACAGCGGAAAGAGTTCGTTGTTTAACGCGCTCACCGGTCTGAACCAAAAAGTGGGCAATTTCCCAGGCGTCACGGTTGATAAGAAAACGGGCATGGCGCAGGTATCGGAAAACCTCAGGGCTGAATTTATTGACCTGCCCGGTACCTATAGTTTATATCCCAAGCGTGCCGATGAATGGGTATCATATAAAGTGTTGCTGAACCAGGACGAGAGCATCAGGCCGGATATGATCCTGCTGGTGGCCGATGCCAGCAACCTCAGGCGCAATTTGCTTTTTTGCACGCAGATCATTGACCTCAAAATACCTGTTGTGATTGCCTTTACGATGATGGACCTGGCCAAAAGCAAGGGTACCCAGGTTGATATTCCAGGCCTTGAGCGGGAACTGGGCGTACCGATTGTGGCTGTGAACCCAAGAAAGAACAAGGGCATCCAGGCGTTAAAGAAAACCATTGAGCAAACGGCTGCCAATCAGCAACTGGTCCCGCCCCGTGATTTTATAGACGTTCAAGCGCTTGCCGGGCCTGCCATCCAGGATATCAGGGATGAAGTGCCCAGCCTGCAACCATACCCTGCCCTGCATTACCTGATCCATCACGAAGAATTCAGCCTGGCCCATGGGTTGCAGGAACGCATAGAGGAGATAGAGAAACGCAACCAGTTTAACCCTACCCGGACACAGGCCGAAGAGATCATGCAGCGGTACGCGCGCATCAGGCATATCATGCAGCAGACGGTGGTGGAAAGCGATCCCTTGAAAAAATCATTGTTTACGGAGAAACTCGACAATATCCTCCTGCACCGGAAATGGGGATACCTGATTTTGATTTCGGTGTTGTTCCTGCTTTTTCAAAGTGTGTTCTGGATCGCGAGCTACCCGATGGACGGGATTGAATGGTTGTTTGGCGAGATCGGGGCCTGGTTTGAGAAGGTATTGCCCGCAGGCTGGTTCAGCGATTTATTTGTGAACGGGTTTATTGCGGGGCTGAGCGGGATTTTTGTATTTGTGCCGCAGATCATGATATTGTTTGGGTTGATCACATTACTGGAAGATACGGGTTATATGGCGCGCATCAGCTTCCTAACGGATAAGCTTATGCGAAAAGTGGGATTGAACGGAAAGAGCGTCATGCCGATGATCAGTGGCTTTGCCTGCGCGGTGCCGGCCATCATGAGCGCTCGGAATATTGAGAACCGGAAAGAGCGCTTGCTCACCATCATGGTGACGCCTCTGATGAGTTGCAGCGCGCGTTTACCGGTGTACACGATCCTGATCGCGCTGGTGATACCCTCTGAATTATATTTTGGTTTTTTGAGCCTGCAGGGATTGGTGATGATGGGTTTGTATATGTTCGGTACCGTGATCGCGCTTGCCGTGGCATGGGTGATGAACCTGTTCATCAAATCAACGGAACGCAGTTTTTTCATACTTGAACTTCCGGTGTACCGGTCGCCCCGCTGGAAAAACGTGCTGGTGACGATGCTGGAAAAGGCCAGGATTTTTGTGTACGATGCCGGTAAAGTGATTATGGTGATTAGTTTGCTGTTGTGGGGATTGAGCAGGTTTGGTCCGCCCGGCCGTATGGATGCCCTTGAGCAGGAGTATGCGCAACGCATTTCGGCCAACCCGGCTGATGCGGATGAGCTGGAGAAACAGAAATCGACCGCGTTGCTGCAATCATCGTATGCCGGTGTGCTGGGCCAGTGGATTGAACCCGTGATCAGGCCATTGGGATACGACTGGAAGATTGGGATCGCGCTGATTACATCCTTTGCGGCGAGGGAAGTGTTTGTGGGAACGATGGCCACCTTATACAGTGTGGGTGAGGATGCGGAGGAAGACAACGCGACTTTGCGCCAGAAGATGTCGGCCGCGGTGAGGCCTGACGGGACCAAGATTTATACATTGGCTACGGGTTTATCGTTACTGATATTTTATGTGCTGGCCATGCAGTGTATGAGTACGATTGCGGTGGTGAAGCGCGAAACAAAGGGCTGGAAATGGCCGCTGATACAGGTTGCGTACATGACCGCGCTGGCTTACCTTTTCAGTTTGCTGGTGTACCAGTTGTTTAAATAAGATAAGCGCAACTTTATTTCGGTTCGTGGCACACGAACCGGGGCGATGGGCTTTTATTTGACCGGGGCCATTATGAATCGTTCCGATAGGGTACGAAAATGCCCGGTTGCAAACTGGGCTGATTTGTCAAGAGTTGTGAGTATTCCTAATTCAATCAAGGTGTTCTGTTTGTTTCTTCTGTTACTTTTTTGACGGCAAAAAAGTAACCAAAAAAGCCGCCGATGCGCCATGACGGCCGCGCATCGGGGTTCCCTGATTAAGCGGTAGTGCTACTGTAGCTTCAACTTCAGTAACAGGAAGGTCGTTTGTGCAATACAGAAAAGTAACCACTTTATTTCGAAGAGTATTAAATACACTCCTTTTCCCAGCAAGAACTCCCAAAGGGTACGTTGCGTATTAATGCCCAATTTCAAACCGGGCGAATCTTTGCGGCAGAAGTGACCGGCTGTGCCGAACACCTGCGCCAGTTGTGATTATAAAACAATAAAAATGATCAATGATAAACGACTGTTGTAAGCAGAGCTTCATTTATATAGATTAGTTATTAGTAATTTTGTGTAGTTTTTATTTTGTGTTGACATTTCTATATGTTTAATGTGCTTTCCAATGTTGTTTTAAATTCGTTTTCGTTGTTGTAATTGTAAAACGGAACGGCTGTTATCAAATAATTGTCCGTGTGGATTTTAATTGTCTTTTGTTCAGTCCTGATTTCATTTAAAAAGTCTTCTTTCCATTTGTCGTGTCCTTTTAAATGCTCTCCTTTTGGTTCTATGAAAACCTGAAAAGTCATTTGTTCTCCGTCACGTTGTTTGCAGAACAGTAAAAAGTCCGGTTCAAAAGCACGTCCGATTTTGTCGAAGATTTTTATTTCTCTTTCGTTTCGGATTAGGTAAATGTTTTCAAACTTCTGATTCAGTCCTTCAAATCGTCTGGAAAATAGTTCAACAAATTTCTTTTCTTCACTTGTGCCGTGGTTAGCGTTGTATACATACCAAGGTTCGTTGGCTACTAAAGTTTCTTGACCGTCTTCTCGTTCACTGTCTTTGTAAACTTTGATTTCTTTGTCCTTGAAAACTTTGTGAATAGGTTCTTTGATATAGTCCGAACCTTCGTATTCGGTTGAATTGCTCTTTATGTCTGCTTCAATGCTTTGCAAAAGTCCGTTTAAAGCTTGCAGATAGTCGAAATGGCTAATTTCTTTTAGACGGTTTGATGTTCCGCTGAAAGTGATTTCTAAACCTGCTAAAAAGCCTGTGCTGTCAATGAAATTGGAAAGTGAACCAACACTCGGAAAGTAATGTGATAAATTCTCGAAGTAGAAAAACGGATTTTGACTTAATGCAAAACGAATTATGTTCTTAGGAATTTCTGTCAGCTTTACATCTTTGGTTTTGATAGCTTCTGTTTCTGAACTTTCCGCTTCGGCAAAAGCACCCGACATTCTGCCAACTCCTGAAGATAATGTGTGTCTGAAGTTGGTTTTCTTAACTCCTAAATCAGCGAAAGATTTTATGTTGTCAAAACTCTTTGGGATTTTCTTATTGAAGAAAACGTGACCTTCACGATAAAAGTCTGTTTCTTTAAAGTCTAATTTTAAAGTCAGTTGTTTGGTGATGAGGTTTTCATCATCTTCATAAATACCCGAATCAACAAGGGCTTTCTTTAATTCCGAAATGTAACGGCTATCTTCTTTGGTGTGGTAATATAATTCTTCCAAAGTTTTTAAGTCGTTGGAAATATCATCATCAAATTTTCGGGTAAACTCGTCTTGCCCTTCCTCTAAGGCAAACGGATAATATCTTGCACCACGACCAATTAACTGGGCTTCTGAAAGTGTGGTTTTTCCTGGCTTTCCGTCTTTGCCATCTCGGTCTTCGTAAAGACGAACAATATCAAACAAATTCAAAACGTCCCAACCTTCATTCAGTTTCTGAACTGCAAAAACGGCACGGATTGGATTGTTTTCATCTTCCAAGGTGTTTAGCAATATTTGGTTTTGCTCGGCTTCTGCGTCATTGTTGGCACTAAGGCAATTTTCCAATCTGAAATTGGCTTGAATACGTTTTACAATTTCATTGGCTGAAATGCTTTTGGCTTCAAAAAATCGGAAAGCCTTTTGAATGATTGGAACAGTAGAAGTCTTTTGAATTTTCTCTACCATTGCCAACGAAAAATCATCAATTAGTTTGTGAAAGTTCTCTTTGTTCTGCTCTGATTCTTTGATTGTCTTTTTGGCTTTAAACAGAATTACAGGCTTTAAATTGATATTGTTTGAAGTTGCCAATTCCTGACGATACAAATTCAGAATCAAAGCCTGAATGATTCTGTCTTGCTCGTCATACAAAGAACGGATAAGGTTGATTTCTTTGGAATACTTGTCTATACGAAACTCTGCAAGGTCGTATTTGAAAATTACCTTATCTTGATAGTGTTTTACCAATTCCGCTGTTTCCGTGTCAATAGTTGCCGTAAACTCTAATAAGATATTTTCAAAATTTGAGTCGTGAATTTTCTTTACGGTGTCTTCCCAACTGCCAAACAAATTGCCCGATTTTGTT
>DPSB01000452.1:6961-8253 GCA_003537495.1 Cytophagales bacterium
TGCCCGATTTTGTTCCTGCTACCAAGTGGTGTGCTTCGTCAGCAATCAAAACCAATTTCTTGTCCTTAAAATCTTCGTAGGTTACGCTGTTTTCTTTGGTGTTGTTAAGGTCAATGTGAAGCTGTTGAATGGTGGTAAACTTCAAATTGATATTCTGATTGTCGGCTTCTTCAAAGTTGTCAATCTCTTTGATTAGCACTTCTTTTCCGTCAATCACAATTTTGTTGTTGAACAAGTATTTTGAAGCCTGTGGATTGAGAAAATTGTCTTTAGTTTTCTGAATGATATTATTGCTGTTTACAAAAAACAAAAAGTTGCGATAGCCCTTTTGGTAAAGGTGTAATATCAAACCTGCCATTATCAAAGTCTTTCCGCTACCTGTTGCCATATTGTAAAGCAAGTGAAACGGTCTTTTGGGTTTGCCTTCAAAATCTTCTGAATCGCAGAGAATGAAACGCTGAAAAGCTTCTATTTGATAAGGTCGCTGACCAAATCCGGGCTTTAAATTGTCGGTTATGTGATTAGGAACGGTAACTTGTGCAATGGCTCTTTTACCAAATTCCTGCAATAATATGTCATATAAAAACGCCATTTGCTTACTTCTTAATTTGGTAAAAATCTTGAGTTACTTTCTTTTCTTCTTCGGTGCAGGCAAAATCGGCATCATTGAGCGAAGATAGATTTACATACAATTGGTTTTTGTCCAATAGTTCGCAAAGTAGTTTTCTTTGTTTGTCAATTTCAAATTGTTTAAAGGCTTCTAAATCGCCTTCAAATTCCTGTAGATTAATGCTGTATTTAAAAAACGCTTTGGCTTTCATCTGATCCCAAATCTGTAAAAGTGCTTTGCTGTCTTTGGCTTCTTCTATCTGCTCAATGAAAGTTTGGTTGTATTTTTTTAGTTCGAGATATATGAATGAGCCACCGCCTTGCCAATTGATTTGCTGGCTTAAACCGCCTTGTTCACCATCAATTACCTTTTTCAATCTTTCTACTGCTACATCTTCTATATATCCCATTTGCTCGATTCCTATATATTGTCGTTGCATTTTATGGGCAGTTGTTGCAGTTGTTCCACTTCCTAAATGATAATCCATAACAATATCACCTTCAATTGTCGATATTTGAATTATTCGACTTAGTAATGTTTCAGGTTTAGGAAAGTTGAAAACCTTGTTTCCAAAAAGTTCTCGTAAATGAACAGTCCCCCTTTCAGAGTTTACTTCTTTATCCCACCAAACAGACCTTGCCAATCTTGAATTGTCTCTATATTTCTCAATAATCATATAGCG
>DPSB01000628.1 GCA_003537495.1 Cytophagales bacterium
GAGACAAAATCCTAAAAAGCTAAAAATTAAGTGAAACGATTAATCTCAATAGCAAGCCTGACCGTTGCTGCCTTTGCACTCATCCTGCAATTCTATCTTATTGTTACCAAAGCATTAGCTGATAATCTAAATGTTCTGAGTGAAGTGTGGCGGTTTTTCAGTTACATGACTATCTGGAGTAATATATTAGTTGCACTTTGTTTTGCTTCGCTTGTGTTTGTTGGTAAACTATCTTTTTTCAAAAGACCAGCCGTGCAGGCCGGTACTTTCATTTATATCCTGGTAGTAGGTGTAGCGTATCATTTTTTGCTGGCCCATATCTGGTCACCAACCGGGTTGCAATACGTAGCTGATGTTTTATTGCATTATGCGGTACCAATTATCTATTGCTTCTATTGGTTAACGATGGCGGATAAAACAAAACTCGCTTACTCCTATTCCTTCACGTGGCTGATTTATCCGTTCGTGTATTTTGTTTATGCACTTTTGCGTGGACTGATGGTAAATACATACCCCTACCCGTTTATTGACGTAACTGCGTTGGGCTATTCAAAAGTTTTCATCAACAGCTTCTTTTTATTGATCGTGTACGTGTTGCTCGGTCTGGTAACAATAGCGCTTTCACGGAAGCTTAGGAATGCCTGAGAAAAATCAAACCTGCATACTATGCGATTTCAATAAAACTCAATTCCGATAACATATACTCTTATACGGACAGAACTTGCACGCAGCCAAATCCTGAGTTTGATCGAATGATACTTCAGGATTAAAAATTTCTTCCAGCAACGCTGTTAAATGTGTGCTGAATTCGGCCATCAGTGGAAGCACATTGTAAACCGGTTGCTTGTTTAAAGTTAAACCAAACTCAGCGTTACCAAATAAAAACTCACGGTTCATAATTCCAGTAAGCATCTGGTCATCCGCCTTGAGCGGAAAATTAGTCTGATATAAAAATCCGTACAACAAAGTTTGAAACACCGCCTTCTCGCGCTTTTTATCATTGCGGTCGAATAAAGAAGCCACGCTGGCAAACTCCAGCTTATCGCTACCGGTTTTATAATCTACTATGCGCAACACATGCTCTTTACGATCTACGCGATCTATCTTACCACCTAACACCGCATAGCCCGGTGCATAACTGATTTTTACCCGATGCAAAAGTCCATCCGCTTCCACAGCTTCCATGCTAAACGGAGCCATCTCCTTATCTTGTTCCAGAATGCGGGCTGCAAAGTTTCGTACTAACTGCTGAATGATTACGCTTTGACCCTCGTACTCCACTTTCTTTCCCGGCTCCATGTTGTACGTAGCAGTAAACACTTCATCCATCAATTTGTCAATTGCCGGAAGAGCATCTGCAAAGTCCCCCGCCTCTACCTGCTTGTTACGTTTACGTTGCGCGAGATTTTTATAAAACTTCTCCATTACCTTATGCAGAAAGTTACCCAACTCCCGGGCACCCAATTCATCCTCTACTTCATCGGGTTCCTTTACGCGCGCTACGTGTTTAAAATAGAATCGTAATTTGCAATCCAAATAGGTTGTTAAAGCCGAAGGCGAAATACCTTTGAAGTATGTATTACCTTCATTCAGTTTCATAATGGCTTGCTGCACTTCTTCCGTTTTCTGAATGATGATGGGTTCAATCGCCAGTGGCATAACCGGATTATGCAATACTTGAGATTCAAGCTTAAGCCCACTTTCAAAAATAAGTTGCTGCAGGTAACGGCTCTTCTCTCCTTGCCCTAATTGATCGGTTTCGGTATTGTAAAACAGAAATACATTCTCGGCCCGTTGCAACATCCGATAAAACAAATACGCATACATCGCATCCTGATGTTCGGTGGTTGGCAAGGCGTATGCTTTGCGGATATTGAATGGCACGTACGATCCTTTCCCACCAAAAGAAGGAAATGCACCTTCATTGAGTGAAAGAATAAATACATTTTTATAATCGAGGTTACGGGTTTCCAGCACACCCATAATTTGTAATCCCTTTAAAGGCTCACCACTAAATGGAGTTTTTTCTGCCCGCGCTAATTGACGCAGCAATCGTAAAAACGATCGCAACGATTTTACAAACTCTTTCCTATCGGTTGCATCGGGTGTTTGAACTCCCGTTATATCCTGCACCCGATTTAATAGTTTGATGAATTGAAATGCAAACTCACGATCGAGATCAAGAATGGATTCAAGTGAGCCCACCTCCCGCAATACATTTTGCAAATAAGGCAACAGTCCATCTGCCATGTCACCAAAAATAATCCGGTGCAATGGCGAAGCACTGGCCAAGTAATTCTGCGGTATCTGCACCCAATTACCTTTCTGAATTTCTTTACGCCTGGTATTAGCCAAACCGGCATCGGCTGCAATTACATACGGATGTGCCAAAAGCGATAACACCTGCCGGTGATTGTAGTATTCTTTACGTTTACCAATACGCAACTCTACCAGTAACTCCAGCAAATTAAAAAACGAAGTATTGCCCAGCGAGTAACCCATGGTTACATTCAGCTTTTCGATACCTGTGGGTAAACCATACAAAACCGGCATTAACAACTTTTCATCGGGTAACACAATTAAAGTATCCTCCGGTACCAAGCCTTTGTTTAATTCTTCTTGCAGAATTTGTCCCATCAACTTGGCTTGTCCAATGGGTTGCGCGGCACCTAAAACTCTTATCGACTTTTTACTTCTGAAGTTGGAAGGAAAACTTTGCGGAAAAGTTTGCTTAAATATTTCATGTTGCTGGTACTCTCGAAAAAATTCACCAGCTTCTTGTGCATTATTGTTTAAGTAATATTCATCGCCACCATCCTGGTGCACCTCGAGTACGACCAGGCCGGCGAGATCCTC
>DPSB01000296.1:0-3505 GCA_003537495.1 Cytophagales bacterium
ATAGGAGCTGCTTGCGTTTAACCGTTTGTGCTTTTGTCATCACACATATTCTCACCATCTTCGCCACCGAAATTTTGTTTATGCGCATAGTGAAGCAAGCCTTTTCCTTTTTATTTCCCTCGACTCGTACGTCATCTTATTCTACGGTTCTTATTTCTAACCCTGTGCTTCGTGTCCTCGCGAACCACCAATTCAAAACACTCGCAACTGTATTTATTTTCTTTTTATTAACCAGTTGCAGCGATAAAGAAAAGTGCGCCTTTATTCCCGACACAAAAGATATTACGATAAGTTACTCTTTTGAAGAGTTGCAGGATTCCTTACCGGCCATTACCAGCAAACAACAATTGGTAGATTTCTTTTCGCGCCATACCACATTGCGCGATTTTGTTTTTGCCCGCGAATCGTACCCCAACGATTCTGTTTTTATTAACGAACTCTACGCCCGCTTTTCCAATCCGCATCTTGATACATTGTTATTGGAAACCAAACGGGTTTTTGGCGATTTGAATGAACTGCAATCAGAGTTTAATCAGGCGTTCGTCAACCTAAAATATTATTACCCCGATTTTCAACCACCTAAAATTCAAACCATCATTACCGGTTTGGAAACCGATTTGTTTGTAACCGATACCTTAATAGTTGTGGGTTTGGATTATTATCTGGGCAAAGGCGCAAAGTATCGACCTAATATGTATGAGTACATGTTACAGCGATACGAGAAAAGTTTTATCGTTCCGTCTGTAATGTTGCTCTATGGCATTGATCCGCGCCTAAACGAAACCGATCTGCAAGACAAAACCGTATTGGCCGAAATGATTACTTATGGCAAGGCTTATTATTTTGCCAAACACATGCTGCCTTGTGTGGCCGACAGTGTGTTTATTGGCTACTCGGCCGAAGAGATGGCCGGAGCGCGGGCCAATCAGGACGTGATCTGGAAAAAGCTTGTGGAAGATGAAGTCTTTTATTCAACCAGCGGTAGAATCAGGCAGAAGTATATTTCTGAACGGCCCAAAACTTTTGATGTGGCCGATCAGGCTCCGGGCCGTATAGGTACATGGGTAGGTTGGCAAATTGTAAATGCTTACGCGAAGCGCAAGGCAGATGTAACACTACAAGAACTGATGCTCAACAAGAATGCCCGCCAGATCTTTGACGAGTCGCGCTACCGGCCGGTTGAACCCTAACCCACCTGTATAATTTCAGGCTTTGCTTTTCTGTTTTATGAAAAGCGTTTCTATCTTTCTTCGCTTGAATTAAAAGAAAGTTTATGAAGCCAGCTGTGTTTACCAAACTGTCGGTGATGATGCTCCTCGAATATTTTATCTGGGGTGCTTGGTATGTTACCATGGGTACGTACATGTCGGAGTTTTTAGGCGCAACCGGAACGGAGATTGGTGCGGCTTACAGTGCATTGGCAATCGCTACCATGATCTCGCCCTTTTTTGTAGGCATGGTGGCCGATCGGTTTTTTGCAGCGCAAAAGATTATGGGCGTGTTGCATCTGATAGGTGCGGTATTATTGTTTTCCGCAACCTTGGTGGATAAAGAAAGTGCTTCCATTTTTTATTGGATTATTCTCGTCTACTCACTTTTATACATGCCTACCATTGCATTGAGTAATAGTATTGCATTCGGGCAAATGACTGATCCGGGAAAACAATTTCCGTGGATTCGTGTATTCGGAACGTTGGGTTGGATTGCAGCCGGAATCTTAATCAGTACACTGGGGTTGGATAAATCGGCTTTAACATTTCAGATGGCGGCCATCGCTTCACTTGCATTGGGGATTTTTGGTTTTGTTTTACCCAATACTCCGCCTAAAGGGAAAACAAGCGAAAGTGCTTTGGGTACCGAAGCATTTGTGTTGTTTAAAGATAAACCCTATCTGATTTTCTTTATCGCGGCCATTTTGGTGTGCATTCCACTTTCATTCTATTATGGTTTTGCCAATGTGTTTCTGAATGACAAAGGCATGAGCAACGTAGCTTTTAAAATGACCTTCGGCCAGATCTCAGAGGCGGTGTTTATTCTGGCTATACCATTTCTGTTTAACCAGATTGGTGTAAAGAAAATGTTGTTGTTGGGAATGGCAGCCTGGATTTTGCGATATGTGTTTTTTGCGTATGGAAATATTGACAGTAGCATCTGGATGTTATATGCAGGAATTATTCTGCACGGCATCTGCTACGATTTCTTTTTTGTAACGGGCTATATGTACACGGAAAAGAAAGCAGGCGACAAAATTAAGAATGCAGCGCAAGGCTTGTTTACATTCGCTACGTATGGTGTGGGCATGGTAATAGGCACGCGCTTCTCAGGCTTTACAGCCGATTATTATTCGGTTGATGGTGCATTCCAATGGCAATCTATCTGGATGGTACCGGCTTATATTGCCGTAGCTGTTTTAATTTATTTTATTTTGTTCTTTAACGAGAAGAAGGAAATTAAGACAGCTTAAATTTTTAAGGTCTGTGAAGGCACGGCCCTTGGTAATAGAAATCGAACAAAGAAAATTTAAAAAGATTCATTTAGTCCGATCAAACCAGAAACTAGTAACCAGCAACTAAAAAGTAACTAAAACTCTACCTCATATGAAAATCGCCATGCTCGGCTCAGGTTTTATCGGCCGCTTTTATGCAGACTCACTTCAAGGCTACCGAAGCAAAGACAAAATTGTAACCATCTACTCGCGCAGAGAAGAAAGTGCTAAAAAGTTTGCGCAAGATTATAACGTAGCTTTCTCTACTACCGTAATGGAAGAAGCCATTAACCGACCGGAAGTAGAAGTAGTTTGTATTTCGTTGCCCAACAACCTGCACGAGGAAGCGGTATTGTTATGCTGCAAGCATAAGAAGGCAGTAATCACCACCAAACCATTAGGTCGTAATGCCGAAGAAGCTAAGCGGATGCTTGAAGCCGTAGAGAAAGCAGGCATCTTTAACGGTTATCTCGAAGACTTAGTTTATACACCTAAGTTTATCAAAGCGCATGAGAGCGTAAAGAACGGGGCACTGGGTAGAATCCTTTGGGCGAAATCGCGCGAGACGCACCCCGGACCACATAGTGATTGGTTTTGGGATATTGAACAAGCAGGTGGCGGTTGTATTCTGGACTTAGGTTGCCACTGTGTGGAGATTACCCGCAGTTATATTGGTAAAGACATTAAACCAGTTGAAGTAATGTGCTGGGCTGATACACAAGTAAAACCGATAGATGCTGAAGATCATGCCATTGGTTTGGTGAAATACGAGAACGGAGCCATAGCCCAATTTGAAGTGAGTTGGACGTTTCGCGGAGGATTGGATTTGCGCGATGAAGTAATGGGAACAGAAGGAACCATTTGGGTGAATAGTTTTTTACGCACCGGCTTTGAAATGTTTACTACAGGAAAAGCAGCAAACTATGTTGCTGAAAAAGCAGAGAGCGATAAAGGCTGGTTGTTTCCTGTGGGTGATGAGTTAAACGAGTTGGGCTACAACCATATGTTTATGGATATGTT
>DPSB01000296.1:3768-3932 GCA_003537495.1 Cytophagales bacterium
ACCATATGTTTATGGATATGTTTAATGCCATGGAGAAGGGCATGCAACCAAAAGAAACTTTTTATGATGGCTATGTGGTAAATGCCGTGTTGGATGCGTCCTATCGCTCAGCTAAATCAAAACTTTGGGAACCTGTTAAACTTGACATTTGGCGCGGTCGCGTG
>DPSB01000298.1 GCA_003537495.1 Cytophagales bacterium
TACCCATACATATAGCCAAACAGGTCTTTTTGATTTAAGAGTGGATTCTACCTACTATCTACCTCTATACATCCTTTTCACTTCAAAATTTACCTACTATGAAAAACTACCTAAAAGTTTCTGCCGTTGTGGCATTCGTATTTATTGTTTCAAGTGCTATGGCGCAATCAACCGAAAACGGTTGGCCGGTTTCTAAAGATGTAAACCGTTACAGCAACAAAAGTTTAACGGCACATAAAGCCACAAAGATTAAATCGGTTGGCACACCTGTTTTCGTAAACAGCAAAATGCAAGGCACCTCAAAAGCAGTAACTGCCGGAAACGTAGCATCCACTTACCCGATGTGGACGGTAAGCAAGGGCGTTAACCGAATAGGCAAAAAGTAATGCTGATAAGTTTCAATTACAAAGGTCGCTGGCAACAGCGACCTTTTTTGTTTGTAAAATCTTGCTGATTTGAATTTCTTTAGAACATGTTTCAGAATGAGTTTGAAAATGCTGTACTAAAATATGATCGCGATGTGAGCAGATGGTTAGATGAAATCCAATCAGCACATACGCATCGTAGCCGGTACTACCACACGCTTGCTCATTTAGATTATTTGGTAGCGGAGTTGAAGCCGTTACAAAATCAATTTACCAGTTGGGATACGGTTGTGTTTGCCATTGCCTACCACGATTTTGTTTATAACGCCACGGCTCGCGACAATGAGGAGCAGAGTGCGAAAGTTGCTGAAGCGCGATTAACCGAAATTAATTTTCCGGTTTTGGAAAAAGCGCGATGTGCGGAATTTATTCTCGCTACAAAAAAGCATGAACCTGTAAATTTTGAGGTTGATTTGTTTACCGATGCCGATTTATCAATACTCGGTGCTTCGCCCGAAAAGTATCAGCAATATGCAGCCGATGTGCGGAAAGAGTATTCCATTTATCCCGATCTGTTGTACAAGCCTGGGCGCAAAAAAGTGTTGCAATATTTTTTGGAGATGAAACAGATATTTAAGACCGATGAGTTTTATGAAAAGTATGAGCGGGTTGCCAGACAAAATCTTGAATTTGAAGTAGCCGGCTGTTCGGACGAATGGAAAAACAGATAAATTTGTTTTGCAGACAGTTCATAAATTCGAGACAATTGGTAATAAACTAAGTATAAAAAAATGGATTGAACAAACAAGATATTTTTATTGATGTAATTCGTTTGTATAATTTTAGATTAATGGAGACTCTTAAGGACTGAGAGTCTTTTTAATATTCCTACCGATAATCCACATCTATCATCCATTTTTCACGCAACCTAAACGCGGGAATGGTTTGGCGCTTTGCTTTGTTAGCCGCAATGTTTGGTTTTACATGATGTTGGGAGGCCCACAGCGATAGGGGAATTACTTTTTTTGCCGTAAGCATGGTTATTCTTTTGTGCAATGCCTCTTGAAGTAACAAACCAAAAAACTGGGTAAAGCCATCGAACTTCATCGTAACCGGATAGTTGGTAAAGAGTGGGTAATACTCCTGGTGTTTGCTTTTATTTTGAATGATGATGGGCGGTAACCCGATCTGCATCAGTTGAAGATTAATCAATACACGGCCTATTCTTCCGTTTCCATCCACAAACGGATGTATCGTTTCAAACTCAGCATGAAAGTGTGCTATTGCATCTAAGAAGTATCGGTCTTTAGTATTGTAATCTGTTACAAGTTCCTCCATCAGGCTGGCTACAAATGCTGGGTTAGCACCCAAATGATTGCCTACACGCACCCATTCTTTTCCTCTGCGAAACCGACCAGCAATACTTTCATCAATATTGGTAAGTAATAATTTATGCAGGTCAAGAATTAAGTTTACACTTAGCGGTTGTTTCGCTTTTAGTATTGTTTCTGTTACCCCCGCTAAATTTTTTGCTTCGAATACCTCTCGCACATCTACTTTTCTGTTGAGCGCAGCACCGCTAAGAATTTTCTCCGTGTCTTCTAATGTAAGGGTTGAATTTTCAATCGCATTGGAGTTGTAAACCATTTCAGGTATTTCTGCAATGGTAATTTCCTCCAACAATTTTTTGTTGCCTTTCGAAAGTGCCGCAAATTGCTTGCGTAAACTCTCAATCCGATCTTTGGTGGGTTGATACAACACTAAACGAAGGTACTTTAAATACCGTGAAAAGTGAATAAACTATACACATTTTCACGGTATTCTCCTGAGCAGATCACTCACTCCTCAACGAGTTTGCCGGATTTGCTCTTGCTGCCCGCAATGCTTGGGTACTTACAATCAATAAGGCGAATAGCAATGCAATAAGTCCGGTTAGTGGAAATATCCACCACGCCAATGGTGTGCGAATGGTGTAGCGCTCCAGATAAGAAGTCAATCCCCACCAGGCTAATGGCGATGACACCACAAACGCAATAATTACCAGCACCGAAAAATCTTTCGACATTAAACCTACCAAGCTTGGTACAGATGCGCCCATTACTTTGCGAATACCAATTTCTTTGGTGCGTTGCTCGGCTGTAAAAGAAGCTAATCCAAATAATCCTAAGCCGGTAATTATAATGGTAAGCGTAGCGAACAAACTGGCCAATGTACTGGTTAGGTTAATCGTGGTAAACTTCTTCTGAAATTCCTGATCGGCAAAACGATATTCAAATGGATAGGCCGGAGCATATTTTTCAAACACAGCTTTAACGGCATTGATAGATGCCTGCAGGTCGGTAGTTTTTTTCAAACGAATGGAAACAGAGCCACCCCAATCTTGCAGTATCATAAACATTGGACTTACAGGCCGGAAGGGTGAACCCATCAACACATCATCCACAACCCCAATCAGTTTTCGTTTTTCACCCCACAGGTCTAATTCGGTGCCAATGAAATCTCCTTTCAATCCCATTACATCCAATCCTGCTTTGTTAACAAGGATAGCCGATGAATCGCTCTTGAATTCTTCTGAAAAATCGCGGCCCTCAAGTAGCTTAATGCCCATCGTTTTGGTGTAATCGTATTCAGTTACAACTGTTGTAAAGATTACACGCAGCTCTTCGGGTTTTCCTGGCCAGCCCAAAAAATTGTTTGAGTTAATATCGGTAATCTGGCTGTTGGCCCTTGTTACGGCCTCAACTACACCTGTGTTTAGCAATTCAAGTTTAATAGCACGGTAGTTATCTCTTACTTCATTGGTGTAATCAACCGCCATCAGGTTTTCCTGTTCGTAGCCCAACTCGCGACCCTTCACCAATTGAATTTGCTGATAGATTACAATAGTGCCAATGATGAGCAGAATAGAAAACCCAAACTGGAGAATAACCAACACTTTGCGTGGTGTGCTGGCACCTTTGCCAATGGTAGGTTTTCCTTTTAATACTTTAACCGGTTGAAACGATGAAAGGTAAAAGGCTGGATAACTTCCCGAGATTATTCCCGTAAGAAAAATAATACCAAGAGTAAAAATCCAGAACTGCGAGGAGGCATAATCAATTATTAGCTTTTTATCCACCAGGTTATTGTAATAAGGCAATAATAGTTGTGCAGCCAGAATAGCAAAGGCAAACGCGAGAAACGAAATGAATGTAGACTCGCCAATAAATTGCAGAATCAATTCGTACCGTTTGGAGCCTATACTTTTACGAACACCCACTTCACGGGCTCTGCGTTCGCTGCGCGCGGTGGCTAAGTTCATAAAGTTAATGCAGGCTATAATAATAATGAAGATGGCAATTACCGTAAACATCTGCACGTAATCATTCATGCCGCCAGTCTCAACGCCATCTTCAAAATTTCCGAATAAGCGCCAGCGCTCCATCGGGTATAAAAAGTATTCGGGCTTGGTGTCGGTTTCGCCATGCTCTTGTAGCATCATCTTTACGCTGGCTTCCACATCGGGTTGATTTTTTGCATCGTTCAATTCAGCAAATACCTGAAAAGAATAGTTGCCCCAGTTGGTTGTGTTATCGCGCACCCATTTGTTATTCTGTTCGCGAAATTTCCAGGGCATTAAAAAATCGAACTGAAAGGTGGAGTTACCGGGTATGTCTTTTAAAATGCCTGATACTTTCAAATCGTATTCGTTATCCAGGCGAATAACCTTATTTATGGGATCTTCATCGCCAAACAATGATTTGGCAGTTGATTCGGTTATAACAATAGAAGGTGGAGCATCCAACACCTGTTCGGCCGTACCTACCACCAGCGGAAACTCAAACATTTCCAGAAACTCTTCACTTACCCAGTAGCCTCGTTTGATTAACCGGTTTTCGCCAACCGTAATCAGGTGATCGCCACCCCAATCGGCAACGGTCATTCTCGCAATGTTGCTGTTGGCGGTTTTGAAGGCTTCGTATGTAGGCAGTGGTACGCTTGTCCACGAACTTATCTTACCATCAAATTGCGCCCGCACCCAAACCTGATACAGGCGGTTTTGCTTTGGAATGAATTTGTCGAAACTGGTTTCATCGGCTACCCACAACAAAATCAAAATACTGCAGGCAATGCCAATGGCCAGCCCCGAAATATTGATGAATGAATAAAACCCGTTTTTAAACAGGTTGCGAACCATTACCAGGAAGTAATTGCGGAACATAGGCGTGGAATTAGAATGGTAGTACTGGACTTTTGTAAAAAGGTATCAGCTATGGCAGAAAAAAATTTTCTCTTCATCGACTGATTCCGCCCAGACTAAGTTGCAGCGTAACGTAAATTTTTACGAGAGGTAAAAAATGTTCAGGGCTGTACACCCAATTTCACAAAACCGTACAGTTATTTGTCGGGCATTACCAGCGCCATGATGAGATAGAGCAGCAGGCCGGTACCAAAACACAGAAAGGCAGCAATGAAAATAATGCGCATAATGGTTGGATCCAGATTAAAATAGTTAGCCAGACCACTGCAAACTCCAAAGAGTTTCTTTTCACCTTTTACTAATCGCGTTGCCATAAAGTTAATGTTTGATCGAAGATACAGAATCAAGATGAAAAATCGTGCCGGATTAAAATGCTTTTGGTTTTTTGATTGCAAAGCGGTTAACATAAGGAATAATTTAAGAAGGAATGTTATTTTTAGCTGCAAATCTGAACTATGAATAAATTTATAGTAGCGGTGTTGATTGGTGCACTTGCTTTATTATCAGCTTGTGTACTGCCTATTGAGAATAAGGAAGGCAAATCCGAAGAAAGCAAGAAACGCGATAGTATTCGTGTGGAAACAGCAAATCATCCGAATGGAAAGCTTAAAGCTGAAGTGCCTTATGCAGGTAAGAAGAAACATGGGTTAGCTAAAACTTTCGATAAAGATGGAAATATAATGCTGGAGTTACCCTATGTATTTGGAAAGCGAGAAGGCCAATCCAAAAAATACTATGAGGGAGGCAAACAGGTCTATCAAACAACGGAATATAAAGATGATCTGCTTCATGGGATGCAGGTAAAGTATCGCGAGAATGGCGACCTGATGTCGGAAGCAAGGTTTGAAAACGATTTTTCGTGTTCCGGTTTAAAAGAGTATTATACCGATAAGACACTTAAAAAAGAGTACCCCAAATTGATTATTACACCCATTGATAAAATTCAAAGCCAGGGTGTTTATGTGTTAAATATTTCTATGTCGGAAAGGGTGCGGAAAGTGAAATATTATACCGGAAAACTTTCGCCAACCGGATGTCTGCATGATGATTTGTATTCAATTCTGTTGGATGAGCAAAAAAACATAGGCGTGTTAAAATACAATATTCCGCCAGGGGCATTTCTGATGGAAGAACTTAACATTATTGCAGCAGTAGAGACGATGTATGGTAATACCTATATAGTGCAACGCACCCACAATCTGGCTATAGAGAATTAACCACCGCCTAACATTTGCCTACGCATTTTCAATTGCATGTCATCGGGCACAATCTCTAAACCTTTCTGCAAATATTGTCTGGCCTTTGTCTTTTGCCCCTTCTTAAAAAAGTAAACACAGGCTTCTGAGTATGCCTGGCCAATTACCTGCGGACTCATAATGGTAATGTTTTCAGTGGCATAAAAGTCTTCAAACAGTTTCTGATATTTTTCGCCCCGTTTTTCATCACCTTTCTGAAAACTTTCGCCAAACTCTGCAGCGTATAACATAGCAAGCATTGAATTGAAATTGCTATTCTCTTCTAATACCGGGAAGCGAGCCTTATAAACTTCTAGCGAATCCATCACAACACTATTTTTTCTTTCGTTGCGAAAAGATTGTGCCAGGCAGGATACAAACACACCACTCAGATCAACATTATTTGGTTGAATCTCCATCGCCTTACTAAAGAAAGGTTTTGCGCGAACATAATTTCCCTGATTATAAAACACGCGCCCGTTTTCGTAGTAATAAATAAAATTCACTTCATCCAGCATCTCCTTGTCGGTTATGTTCTGGGTTACGGTCTCAAAGCATCTCTTGTATAGTAGTTTGTCATTATTCTTAAACAGCACGGTTTGCGTAAGATTGTAGAACTCTCCTTTTATCATTTCGGTTGTAACACCTTTCTCTTTTAATCTTGAAATACGACCAATCAGCGCTGCTTTTTGCAGCGGATCAAGGTTGGGCATTTCCAGCTTTGCCGCGGTATAATGTAAGAGCAGATATTCTGACCGGATATTGGGATAGTACAAATAACCTTTTTTGATTTGCTCGTATGCTCCGGCAACATCGTTGTGATCTTGCTTAAAGATTCCATCATTCAGATAATGAATTCCCACCAGTTGTGTAAGGTTAATGTTTTCGCTTTGAAAGTAATACTTGTTAAACAACTCGTCCATTGTTGAATTGGTAGCTTCTGAGCTGCCAATTATCTTTTGATTTTTTAGATTATTAACCAAGTTGCTCTTATAAGTATTATCAAATGATAGAAATCCGAAAACGGGAGTAGTTGTTTCAATTAAAATATTGTCGGCATTGGGATAGGCAACAAGATAAACATGGGTGGGCTTCTCCTTAATGGTGTATGGGATATTCAATCTCTCGAAGAAAAGAGCGTACAGCGCGGTTGCTGTAACACAATTGTAATTACCGGTACGGCTGATTTCATAGAACCTGTTTTCAGCCTCGTATTTGGACAGAAACCGACTATGTACCAACTGATAGATATACTTAATTTTCTTGTCGTTTTTCTTTTTGAACATTTCAGAAGCTTGAATCTCCTTTAAAGTAGCGCTAAAACGTTCTTCAAAATTTTTAATATCCTGTGTGGCATTGGGTGAATTAGCAAAAAAGAGGGCTACAAAATTCGTGGTTCCTTTTTTGAAATGGTTTTCAAATGTTGCCGATTCATACGGTGTAGTAAATTCCAGTTCTTTCCACCGTACCAGCGAATCAGTTTGAGCACTTACTTTAAAACTCAGGAGTAGGACAAAAGCGATAAGCGATTTCATTTCACAAAGTCAATACTTTAAAAATAGGAAAAAGAACATAAATACGAGCAGTGCTTTGCCTTTGTTATTCTACCCGATTTAGGTGTAATTTTGGCGCTTTGATAAGTAGCTATGGTTTTAAAATTCAGACAACTTTTGTGGGTATGTTTAGGAGCGGCTGTGGTAACCTGTTCGCCCGATAAACCAAAACAGGAAAACGTCCCCGACCCGTTGAAGTTAAACTACGCCATTCGCAGCATGTGGCCGCACGATCCGGAAGCGTTTACGCAAGGACTGCTCATTCATAATGTCGAGTTGTTTGAAAGTACCGGCCAGTTTGGTACATCGTGGATCGGCATTGTAGATATTAACACCGGAAAGGTGGATAAGAAAATAATTCTGGACAAACAATACTTTGGCGAAGGCATAGCCATACTCAATAATAAAATTTTTCAGCTTACCTGGCAGAATAAAGTTGGTTTTGTGTATGATTTGAAAACCTATAAGAAGCTAAAAGATTTTCGGTTTGATTCGTTTGCCAAAGAAGGCTGGGGGTTAACCCACGATAATGTAAACCTGATTATGAGTGATGGTACCAACAACTTACATTATTTAGACACGGCAACTCTTGAGGTTGTGAAATCGGTAAAAGTTACGGACGATAATGGACCGGTTAAAAATCTGAATGAGTTGGAATACATTGAAGGATTTGTATTTGCCAACGTTTGGCAAACCAATCTGATTTTAAAAATTGATCCTCAATCGGGTAAAGTAGTGGGCCGCATTGATCTTTCGAAGTTGGCGAGCGATGCACGCAAAGCCAGCCCGCAGGTAGATGTATTGAATGGAATTGCATGGCATCCGGAAACAAAATCAGTTTTAGTAACCGGTAAAAACTGGCCAAATATTTACATTCTCAAAATTGATTGATAAGTATTAGGATGCAATCAGCGCGATTACTATTTGTTTTCCTGATTGCATCAGTCACAGCAATTGCCCAACAACCATTTATTCAAATTTTAGGTGTTGCCCAGGATGGTGGCTATCCGCACATCGGCTGCGAAAAAGCATGTTGTGCGCCTGCGTGGCAAGATGCTGCTAAAAAACAATTTGTGGTTTCATTGGCTTTGGTTGATCCAACTACAAAACAATGGTGGTTATTCGAAGCCACACCGGATATAAAGGAACAACTACATGCCTTTCAACAAAGTACAAAGGGTGCGTATCTGTTTCTGCCAACAGGCATATTTATTACGCATGCACACATGGGCCACTATACCGGTTTAATGCAACTAGGCCGCGAGGCGTTGGGTAGCAAACAAGTGCCCGTGTATGCATTACCCCGATTTGAAAAGTACTTGCGTGAAAATGGTCCGTGGTCGCAACTGGTAAAGCTGAACAACATTCAACTTAAACAATTGAAAACTGATCAACCGGCTGCATTAACAGAAAACATTCAGGTAACAGCATTTACAGTTCCGCACCGCGATGAGTATTCTGAAACAGCTGGTTTCAAAATTGAATTTTCGGGTAAGCAGGTTTTGTTTATTCCTGATATTGATAAATGGGAGAAGTGGAACGTAAAGATTGAAGACCTTGTAGAGCAGGTTGATGTAGCTTTGGTAGATGCTACTTTTTATACAGCGACAGAATTATCCAATCGCAGCATGAGCGAAATTCCACATCCACTGGTGGCAGAAACAATGACCCGGTTTGAATCAAAGCCCGACTTGAAATCACGTATTTATTTTATTCATTTCAATCATACTAATCCTTTATTGTGGAATAAAACCGAGCAAGATGAACTGCGTAAGCAAGGATTTAATGTGGCCGAGACCGGAATGATAATCCGATAACCGTTAAAAATTAGTTAACCTGAAACCTTCGTTCAGGTAAGCAGTTTATAGGTAGATAACCCAACCCAGTATGAAAAATCTACTCCTTGTCTTTTTATTAATCGGTCGCGCAGCATTTGCGCAAAGCGATGAAGCGCTTGTTAAAGAAGTTGTAAACTCAGCTTACGTTTCGGGCATTCACAACGGTGGCCCTATTGCCGACATCCGTAAAGGATTTCACCCCACGTTTCAAATGTTGCGCTTTACTGAAAATGATGTGAAGCCAATGGGAATTGAAGAATGGATTACAGCGATAGAGAAAAATCGTACTCAGGCAACGGCCGCACCAACGTTACGTACCGAAGGCAAATACATCAGTGTTACCGTTTCGGGCACGGCCGCCAATGTGGTGTTGGAGTTATACCGGGCCGATAAAAAAATCTTCACGGATAACTTGTTGCTTTATAAGTTTAATGAAGGTTGGCGTATTGTAAGCAAAACATTTTACAGGCATCCTTAATCTCAATCATTACCCATAGCGATACCGATACTTCATCTTATGCACTTAATGCAAGACAGAGGTGCTTACATATTTTTTTGGTGCAAGGTAGTTTCAATTTTAGGGCGATCTGTGTCGTGTGTGTTGCAAGATATTGGTAATTTGAGGCCATGGAAGCTCCTGATTTTAAAAAATTCGCCTGCCGGTTTTTAAATACCACTTCCAGCCATGTGTTTTTAACAGGTAAGGCGGGCACAGGTAAGACTACCTT
>DPSB01000123.1 GCA_003537495.1 Cytophagales bacterium
ACGTTAGATGCCAGTGCATATAATGAAACAGAAGTAAAATCTAACCCTGCATTTATTTCTACGGAAGCACCAAACAAATCGAACCAGGTTGCAATTTGATAAGCCGATTTACCGGGAATGCCTTTATCTAACAATTGAGCGGTAAAGTGCGAAACTCCTGGAGCAGGTTCAAACCATTTACCGGCTTTGAAAAGTAATTCTATCTTAATTACATCTTGCTTAACCGTATCGAGATGAACAAAACTGCACCCGTTAGATAACTGAGTGACTTTGGGCTCAGGAAGTTGGAAATTTGTTAAAGCAGAAAAGGGCGGAGCTGACTTTCTATCAAGCATTCAATTAATCGGTAACAGAATTACTTTCGCGGGTTTTGCTTTCGAAGTTAAACATGATGGTTAACCTTAGTGTTTCCGCCAGAGCGTTTTCTCTTTTATTGGTTGGTACCAGGTAGGCTGCATCAAAACCAAATACATTACCACGAAATCCCACACCCGCAGTTAAGTACTTCCTGTTTCCTTTATCGGTGGCCTCATGAAAATAGCCCAATCTTCCGGCAAGGATTTCGTTGTACCAATACTCCACTCCGGTTGAGGTCATAAACTCACGGATCTCTTCTTTGAAACCTCCGCGTGCATCGGTAAACGAGCCAAAGATTCCGCTCAGCAAAGGTGTTGTGCTATTTCTGGGCGGACTTGGTACTAATAGTTTATTAAAATCTAATGCGAAAGTCAGTTTATTCTTGGGATCAAGCTCCATCGTGTAAGCACCACCCATGCGCAGGTTTGTTGGAATGAAATCGCGGTTGTTGGCATCGGAATAAGAAATTTTAGCACCGAGGTTGGTGATAGCAGCACCCAATGAAAGAGTTGCATTTCTGGAAGTTAATGGTTTGGTATAATAAACACCTAAATCAACAGCTACAGAATTACCGGGTCTTGCATCTATACTTCCAGAGGTGAATGCCCCTGTAAGATTTGAATGGATGTATCGCAATGCACCACCCAACGCCAGTTCTTCTGTAAGTAAGCGCGAGTACGTAACATCAAATGCAAATTCGCGCGGATTAAAACGACCTAAGTCTTGACCTGCATCGCCTCTAAATTGAATGTCACCCAAATCAAAATATTTCATGGAAGCTGCTACAGTTTGCTCGCGACCAATTTTATAAAAACCGGATAGGTAAAATACATACATATCATTAATGATCTTGCCAAGCCATGGCGTGTAAGAACCGGATACGCCATAACCCAAGCCGTTATCTATAAAGGCAAGTTTGCCGGCATTCCAGTACGCTGAATTTACATCGGCTGATGTAGCCACACCTGCATCGCCCATACCTGCTGCACGTGCATCGGGGGTAATGGTGAGAAACGGTACGGCTGTGGTAATTACTTTATTTGTACTATCCCTACCGATTATGGTTCCTGGTTGTGTAACCTGAGCCTGGGTCGACAAGGTTATAGAAGTAGTGAATAGTAGCAGGGCACTTAACTTATTCATATTCAAGTTCTAAAGGAGGTAAAGGTAATTAATTAAGCACAATTAGCTTGGTAAATTGCTCATTTTTCGAGCCATCCAATAATGAACGAACAGATAGTTTCCCCACATATATTCCCCGGCCTAATTTTGTTCCAGAAGCGGTGCGCCCATCCCACTCGGCAAGTGTAACCCGATACTGGCTGGCCAATATTTCATACTGTTGTTCCAGTATTTTGTTTCCAGCCAAATCAACAATGCTTACCCATACTTCCAGATCTTCGCCCGGCCGGGTATGGGTAAATTCAAGTGTGGTGTTTCCCTCAAATGGATTGGGGTAGTTCACAAATTCTTCAATTTCAATCCGGATGCCATCGGTAACCACAAAAGGAACTGAAACAGTTGTGGTATTATTATGTGTATCGGATGCCGTTAAAGTTAAAGTATGATTTCCTTTCTCTAATCCTTCCAATGGATAAAGTAATACACCACTTTTGTCCGTACCTACATCAGCAAGATAATAGTCGTTTATAATCTGAGGTTCGCCACCATCCAAAGCAAAGTAAATCTGTTTTCCTTCCGGGGAATCGGTGATGTTTATTCCACTGGCATCGTTAAGTAATGCAACTATTCTGGTAGAAGGCCCTACGATACCTCCTGAAATAAAAGTGGTATCGCCCATAAATAATTTTATTTGAGGAGGTGTGTTATCGGGAACAGCAGAAGCATCCAGCCCGCCAAAAGATGGATTACTAAAACCACTTGCTGATGTTACATTGTTGTAAGCATACCCTGTAAACGTACCAACCGAAGTATTTGCAGGTATATTTTTAGTGAGCACAAAGCTGGTTTCAAATTCGCCTTGCGTTATAACCGCCTGGCCACGATATAACACATTCGACAATTCTGAATAACTGAAAGGTGAATTCTCATCGCCTTTGGTGGTTTGTGTTACCGGTTCATCTAAAAAGGAAAGAATTATGTTACCATTAAAATTATTGGAAGGGGTACCTGCATTTTCAATATGACCTTTTACAATAATTTGTGAAAGCCCGGTTAGTACAGAAGAACCTGCGGCTGTGGTTATTTCATCAAATGCAATTTCATTTTGTGGTAGCGCGAGTTTCATGCTGGGATCGGCCAACAAAGAAAAGTTGCGATTAGCGATGCCACTAGTACTGTTATTTTTTGTTACACGAAACGTGGAGCCAAGATCGGGATACTGATTATTTGTTTTCGAGAATAATGCCTCGTAGAAAGCCCGATTCAACGTAAAGTTGGTACTGGAATTAACCGGTCGTGCAGATGTAACCAAACCGATACTACCACCTTTTGGTTGCAGCAAAGTAAGCTCGCCACTGGTAATCTGTAGCGGATCATCATGCCGGCCAAACTCGCAGGTAGCGGTAACAAATAATGGGTACATCGGTTTGTTTTTCCAGCTTTTTACCATCACCTCATCCAGAATGCGCTCATCCATCCACACCCGTTCTGAACCGTGGCCGGTAAAATTTACGATCAATGATCCTTTGCGAATGGCAAGGTCTAACGCTTTTGCTGCAGCCGGACTGGTTTGTCCGCTGGGCCGGCTAATCTGCTCGAATGAATCAACAAAAAACCTGCGGGTAGTCATGGCTGGATAGGTTTGCTCCACATACGTTGCCAACTGATCGGCCTGTGAGTGATGAATATTAAAATCACCATCATCGGCAACAAAAAGAATTTCGTTTTGCCATGCGCCCGCTGCCTGGGTATCGTATTCAATCAGTTTATCCACAACAGCTTTTGCTTCTTCTATTGTTTTAATAGGCAAGCGGCCAACACCAAGATCAAGCGTATGGTTTTGTGCGGGCGATTCAAACCAATCGCCTTCCCCTTCTTCCATAAAGGCATAATAGTCATCGCTCGAATAAGTTTCGAGTGGGCTTAATGAATTACGGGATTCATATACCGGAACAAAATTAGAATTGTTGAGTACCCGATTTTTATAATCGTAAGAACCACGACCAAATAGCAACACATGTTTTAATGCAGAACCAGCTTGTAAATAATAACTCCGGATAAAATCGCGGATAGCAGAAAAATCTTGCTTACCGCCTGCGTATTCATTATAGATTTTATCTACCGTAACAATTAAGGTGGTTAACCCAGCATGCTGTTGCCGATGTGCTGCTAAGCGTTGCGCTTCTGTAATAAAATTCTGATGCGTGATGATAAGTAATTCGGGCGATGTTGTGCCACGCAGATTTTGATTAGGCACAACACCTTCAAAAGCCGGAGCTGCTGGTTGTGATGGATTAATTACAACAAACGTGCGAAGCGTTTCAGAGGGCGCACTAAAAGTTAATTTGCCGGACGTAAGTGTGGCTTCCTGCTGAACAACCTGATCAGTATCGGTAACATCCCAAATCTGCAAGCCTGCATTAGCATTAGAAATTTCGTAGGCTGATACGGGTACGTCAACACTTTCAGGAGAACGAAATAAAAGTTGTGTGTTGCGCATGGTTAGCTTCCGCGAAAGCGTGAGCAGAAAAAAATCAAGGTAGCCAACAGAAATTCCGGACGAACCTTTTGTGAATTGATACCGGATGTCCTGATTCAGATTAGTGCTGGCGCCAATTGTGTTTGAATTTAACACAACGGTATCGGCTTTAATAATTCCCTTTACCCCGTAGCGGGTGTTGGGCACGGCATCAATAGGTTGGGTAAGTACGGAATTGTTATTGTAAGCAACAGTAAAAGAAGAAGGGGTAATAGATTGGGCCATTACATGCGATACTAATTTTACCTGCGAGTTTTCTACAATGTCGCTGATCTCAAAACGAACGGTAGCAGTCAAATTTGCATCGAATTGCTCGCCAAACCATTGGCGCCCGGATTTTAGCTGGCTGTATTTTTCAGTTTCATAATGCGCCAGATCCTGATACGTAGTAATGACGGGATAAGTGCCCGCAATGCTTTGGCGTGTGGTTATTCTTTTGCCGGGTTCTGTGCCAACAGTTAAGAAATAAAAATTCTTA
>DPSB01000039.1:0-4741 GCA_003537495.1 Cytophagales bacterium
TCATAAATGGACTACCCATCAAAAATTTCATATTCATTTCATAATCTGAAATTCTTTGAATAAGAAATGGACTACCTCCTCCTATATCATTTTGAATTTTAAACCTACCATAATAGCCAAAAGCGCAGTTAGGGAATGGATATTCTTTGTGAAAATCAAAAGTTAGCCATGAACCATCTTCTTGCTTTACTTGAAAATCAAAAATCCAATTGTAATGAAATTTATTTTCCTGATAATAAACGGTGTCAATTACCTCACTAAAGTTATCTTGTAATACCTCATAATTGATGCAGGCGTATGGGTCTATAAATTCTGGGAGTGTATCAAATGAAGGTGTCTGCCGATCACTGAATTTAAGCAATGAATTGATGTCTAACCCTTCGGCTTTAAAGGCGCCAGGAATTAGCTTACTCTCCAATTTATCGTAATACCAATTTTTATGATAAGGACTGTCAATGTCCTCGAAATTTAGACCTAAATCAAAATCTCCATCCCTTGCATATACCTGTAAAATTACAGAGTCAATGTTCTCCACGCGCTTTACCTCAAGATCTCTGAATTCGACATAAGGCTCAATAGGATAAATAGGCTCATCCTCTTTGCAATTTATAATTGTTACAAGGAGAAGGATTAGAGATGCACCACAAAGTTTCCTCATACAAATGCCGGTATTCCTGTAATATGATTTCCCAGAATCAATAAGTGAATATCGTGTGTACCTTCATAGGTTACAACCGATTCCAGGTTCATCATGTGGCGCATAATCGGGTACTCGCCCGTAATGCCCATACCGCCATGTATCTGCCGGGCTTCGCGCGCAATCTCAAGTGCAATCCGAATGTTATCTCGTTTAGCTAATGAAATCTGAGCCGTTGTTGCTTTGCCTTCATTCATCAATACACCTAAACGCCAATTCAGTAGTTGTGCTTTGGTTATTTCAGTCAGCATCTCCGCTAATTTTTTCTGTATTAACTGAAATGAGCCAATAGGCTTTCCAAATTGAATGCGCTCCTTGGCATAGCGTCTGGCTGAATCATAGCAATCCATAGCTGCGCCTATTGCACCCCAGGCTATACCATAGCGTGCTGAGTCAAGGCACATCATCGGAGCGCCCAAGCCATTTTTGCCTGGCAATAGATTTTCTTTCGGAACTTTAACATTATCAAAAACCAATTCACCGGTTGTGCTGGCACGAAGGCTCCACTTGCCATGCGTTTCGGGAGTAGTAAATCCCTCCATTCCACGTTCCACAATTAATCCATGAATGCGACCGGCTTCATTCTTTGCCCACACTACAGCCACATCGGCTTTGGGTGAGTTGGAAATCCACATTTTGGCACCATTCAATAAATAATGATCGCCCATGTCTTTAAAGTTGGTAACCATACCTGAAGGATTGGAACCATGATCGGGTTCGGTTAAACCAAAGCAGCCCAACCACTCGCCACTGGCCAGCTTGGGCAAATATTTTTTGCGTTGTTCTTCGCTACCGAATTTGTAGATAGGATACATCACCAACGAACCTTGCACCGAGGCCGTGGAGCGCATACCTGAATCTCCGCGCTCAATTTCCTGCATTAATATTCCGTACGAAATATAATCCAAACCACCACCGCCATACTGTTGCGGAATGGTTGGCCCGAAAGCCCCGATGTCGCCAAACTTTTTCACAATCTCATAGGGAAAGTGTGCACGCTGTGCCCAGTCTTCTATGTAGGGCGAAATTTCACGCTTCACAAAATCACGAATGGCACCGCGCACCAACTTGTGCTCTTCTGTCAGCAAATCATCAACCGCATAAAAATCGGGTTGTTCGTAGTTGTCTTGCTTGGTGCTCTTGCGGGCTTTTGTTTCGGTAGCTTTTAACGACATAGTTTTGGTTATTCTGTGTGAATGGTCAAATTTACGCAAGTATTGATAATTCCTATGGACAATTCTTCGCTTGATCCCAGCCTGACCGAACTACTGAAAAAGTTGCAACAGAAGTATGCTGTAATGGGGCAAGATTTGTCTTCGTACCTGGATGGCTTGCTGCATGCCGATTATCTTACCTACTGGGATTATATTCATCTGGATACGCTGTTGAGTTTACAAAATCCTAAAACTCAGTTTCCTGATGAGAAAGTGTTTATTGTTTACCACCAGATTACCGAGCTATACTTCAACTTGATTTTGTGGGAATTGGAGCAGATAGCGGCCAGAGAAAATCTAGATGAAAAGTTTTTTGTTGAACGCACAACACGTATTGTTCGCTACTTTCAACTGCTTGAAAATTCGTTTGCAGTAATGGTAGACGGTATGGAGAAAGAACAATTCTTAAAATTCCGAATGTCGTTGTTGCCAGCTTCCGGATTTCAGTCTGCACAATATCGGTTAATTGAAATTTGTTGTACCGATATGATTAACCTAGTAAGCCTCGGCATGCGGGAGTCGTTACAAGAGTATAGCGACTTAGAACAACAAGTTGAACATTTGTATTGGCGAAGTGGAGCAACCGAGTTGGCTTCAGGAAAAAAAACGTTAACACTTCAGCAATTCGAAGAAAAATATCTGAAGTTGTTTAATGAAACCGGCATGCGCTTCAGAAATAAAAATCTGCGCAAGCTGTATCAACAACACTTTCCGGATTCGGAGCCTGTTAAATCATTGCTGAAGCAACTCGATCAATTTGCCAATGTGTTGTGGCCGCTGGCACATTTAAAATCGGCCGGGCGGTACCTGCAGCGCGATCCGGAAGATATAAAAGCAACCGGGGGTACCAACTGGCAGAAGTATCTGCCCCCTCGCTTTCAGCGCATTCAATTTTTTCCGGAGTTATGGTCACCATCCGAAACAGAGGAATGGGGTAAGGCGGGTGTATTGAATGCCTTGAGCTGATAATTCGTTTGGCAGATTTCCGTAACTTTGATTACCAGTTGCTATTCAAAAGTATTCAGAAATCATGCGCAGTTTGGTGTTCATGCTTTTGCTTTTACCCGTTTGGGCGTCCGCCCAGTTTAAGCGGTATACCTACCACGATGCTGAGAAAAAAGTAATCAAAGAAGTTTACCAGGTTAAAGACACCATTCAGAATGTATTGCATGGCCGGTACATCTCTTATTTTCTGAATGGAAACATCGAATCGAAAGGTCAGTTTGTGAACAACGAAACATCTGGTGTGTGGGAGTTTTTTTATGAAACCGGCAATATTAAAATGCGCGGTATCCTCAGGCAAAATTCAAACTATGGCTTGTGGGAATATTTTTATGAGAACGGCCAGAAAAGCATGGAGGGCACTATCAATAATCGCTTGCGCGAAGGTGTATGGAAAGTTTATTACGAAAGTGGCGATGTAAAGGAATCCGGGAGTTACGTATCGGATAAACGTTCAGGTTTGTGGCGAACATATTTTCAGGATGGTGTATTGCGTGGTGAGATTGAGTATGCCGATGATCATGGACGATACACAGAGTATTATCATTCCGGTAAAGTTTTAGCAGAAGGTCCCAAAGCCGGTGTGAAGCAAGTAGGTCATTGGCGATACTTCAGCGAAAACGGAATACTGGAAAGTGAAGGTGAATTTACCGATGGTAAACGGAATGGTATCTGGAAACATTATTATCCTTCAGCAAAAGTTTCTGCCGAAGGATCTTATGAGAACGATGAACTCATAGGAACATGGAATTATTATTTCGAGGACGGAACCCTCAGCGCAAGCGGAGAATATAAAGGTGGTAAAAAGAATGGCTATTGGAATGCTTTTGCTCCTGGCGGAAAGAAGCGGAGTGAAGTTAATTATGTTTCGGGAAGTGGCGAGTATCGCGAATATTATCCATCCGGTAAGTTGAAGGTAAAGGGCAAAATTGAAAACGAGAAGAATCAAGGTTTGTGGAGTTATTATACCGAAGAAGGTAAGTTGGAAGGCGAGTGCGATTTTGTGTTGGGTACCGGAACGTACAAAGGCTATTATGCTTCTGGTTCATTACAAACCAAAGGCACCATCGAAAATGATTTACGGGTTGGTACCTGGGAGTTGTATGAAGAGGATGGTAAGCTCTCTGGTTATTACAAGCCAGTGTATGAAAACAACATATTGGTTAATGTTGGCGGCATCAAAGCTACCACTGAAACCAGGAAGGAATCACGCATGGGATTTACATATTTCAATCCGCGCTACCCGGAATATCGGGGTGTGATTATTCAAGGTAATCCAGCCCTTCCATTTGCGGGCCAGTTACCAATGGCTGTTGAGTTCTACAACGAAGAACGATTGGGACATGAGTTTGAGTTCGTGGCAATCCGCAATCCGTTTTTTACTGCCGATGAAAATGTAGCACGCGATAAAGTATTCGATCGCGGTTATGCCATTGCAGTAAAACAGAAATTTTACAATCCCATGAAAACCGGCATGTGGTACTTTGCGCATGAAGTTCGCTTTACCAATGTGGGGTATTTTGCCAATACCGATTTTCCGCTTATTCCTGGAACAACGTTTACAGCCAGTGCTTCCGAACAACGGGCTGAGTATGGTTTGCTGGTCGGCCTGCGACTGATGCAACGCAATAATGGCGATGGTATAACCATCGATGCCTTTACAGGTTATGGATTGGGTTACCGTGGGTTTGATGTGGAGCCAAGGTTTGTAGATGTTTTTGCTGATGTTAATCAGGAAAAATTTTCGCACACATTTCGGATTGGAATTTCATTTGGATACGCCATGTCGTTTGGAGGCCGGAGGTGAGGGGTTCAGGTATCATGAAAT
>DPSB01000039.1:5009-6209 GCA_003537495.1 Cytophagales bacterium
CAGGTATCATGAAATCAGGATTTAGCGGTTGGGGTATTTGGTAAAGGAGTTTACCTTTGCAGTATTGAAAGGGTAACTTCCTTTCCATTTACATGAATCAGATTGTTGAACTACAACTTAGTCCGAAGGAAGCATTCGATGAATCTCTTTTCACGAATGCCTTGTACAGAAAGCTTTCGCTTTCGCCTGATGGCGAACAAAAAGTTATCCCTACTAAACGTTCTATTGATGCACGTGGTAAAAATGTAATTGTACGCGTTCAGGTTGAACTTGTTTATGCCAGTGAAGGTCGATTAAAAAATCAAATTGAATACAAGGATGTAACGCGTGCCCCACACGTAATAATTGTAGGTGCGGGTCCGGCAGGATTGTTTGCCGCGTTACGTTTAATAGAAGCAGGTGTTAAACCCATTGTGCTGGAACGTGGTAAAGATGTGCAGGCACGCAGGCGCGATATTGCGGCTATCAACAAACAGCAAACTGTAAATCCTGAATCAAATTATTGCTTTGGTGAAGGTGGTGCCGGTACATATTCTGATGGTAAACTTTATACCCGTTCCAAAAAGCGGGGCGACATCAATCGCATAATGGAAATCTTGGTGGCGCATGGTGCCACAGAAGAGATATTGTTTGATGCCCATCCGCACATTGGCACCAACAAGTTACCCAAACTTGTTTCCGCTTTGCGCGAAAAAATTATTGCATTTGGAGGCGAAGTTCATTTCAATACCAAAGTAACCGACTTGCTGATGCAGGATGGTGAAGTGCAAGGCGTGGTACTTGCTTCGGGTGAAAAAGTAAAAGGCGAAAGTGTGATTTTGGCTACAGGCCACTCAGCCCGTGATATATATGAATTATTGCATCGCAAAAATATTTTAATCGAAGCCAAGCCTTTTGCATTAGGTGTTCGGGTAGAGCATCAACAAAATCTGATTGATCAGATTCAATACCATTGCGAAACCGATCGGGGATTATATCTGCCGGCATCTTCGTATGCGCTGGTACATCAAGCTAACGTAAGTGGAAAGGAGCGAGGTGTGTTTTCGTTTTGCATGTGCCCCGGTGGGTTTATTGTTCCGGCTGCTACTGCACCGGGCGAGGTTGTAGTAAATGGGATGAGTCCTTCACGAAGGGATTCACAGTTTGCCAATTCGGGCATTGTGGTAGCCGTTGAGTTAAATGATTTTAAAGAGTTTAATA
>DPSB01000599.1:0-1544 GCA_003537495.1 Cytophagales bacterium
ATTACATTAGAATTCTCACAACTGAAGGAAACTATGTGTACTATAAACATATAAATGTTGCAAACTTTAATCCCGTCACAAATCAAGCAGTCGTACCATTGGCTAATGGAAATACTGTTCAAATTGGAGCATTTCTTGGCATTATGGTAACCGATGGTGGATGTGATCAACATGTTCATATCAATGACAACACATCAGGAATATCTTCTTTAGCAGGGACCACAAATTTCATTAATAATTTTGTAAACCCGTTTGATGATAATCAAGAGCCAGATTTTATGTATCCATTTAACGCGAACGGAAACATTGTTACAGAAACTAACACTAATAGCATAATCGAGTTCAGAAGTAATGGACATACTTATAGTAATCACACGAGTTTGTATAGTGATGAGAGAATCATTAATAATTTGGCACATAGGCTCGTCTTTGAAAAAGTTGATATACTTTCAAGATTGAGGGATAGAAAAATTTTATCTAATGGACTGATTTCTAATGAAGGTAACAATGGTATAAATTCTGTGTATTATGAAATTCTTGATTCAAAGAATATAGCAATTGGGAGTAGGGTATCAAATATCAATTTTAACACGGTGCCTCCATTGGATAGAGCTCCTTATGTTTTTGATTCGCGATCCGTAATTGGCACGGTTTCTCGTCACATTTATATTTTGACCAACAGTCCGATCAATAGTCCTTACGATAGATTTTGGAATACGCGGTTACGTTTAGGTCAAAATGAAGATTGGGACATAATCAATAGAGGAAATAAAGATGCTCGTTCAATTTCTGAAGCATTTTACCCAGATGGTCAATATAAAATAAGGATTGTAGCTACGGATATTAGAAGTGCGGATGGCAGTTCCTCTAATTTTAATCCTAAAATAGCCTCATTATTAATTGACAACTTCCGCCCATACATAAAAGAAGTAATTGTTCGTAAGAATGGCTCAGAAGGAAGATTAGTATCTCGTGGTTTTTGGGAGTGGAATTCCGCCTCTGGTCAACTTGCATTAAAACACGATCAGGGAGATGATGCCGGAGCAACAGATGCCATTTGGATTAAAATAGTTACCAGCGAGCCAGTTCAAAATGTTCGCCTGAATGTTGCCAGTGTTCATGGTAGTAATTTTTTTGAGGTTAATCAGGTTGTACCCAATAGCGATAATAAAGAGTTTATTGCTGTTCTAAATCCAATTGCTACATCCGGAGATCAAATCATTAGAATTCAGGCCGAAGATTACGCTGGAAATCAATTACAAATTGACCCCTCTTTAATACCCATCCGGCAGCCTGACGGAACATGGAGTGCCGGTGTACAACCCGGAGATGATGCGAATCACTATTTTAAAACCGGAACATTTGTTTGTACAAATGGCGGAAACCCTGGCGGAAGAACAGCCTCGAACTCTTCCACTTCCCCTTGTCTATATTCAGATTTTTCAATATCTCAATCAACCGTATTGGTAAATGAAGCCGTTAAATTTAGTCCAATTGCATCCGGCAGTGGTGTGCTTACTTATAATTGGAATTTTGGTAGTGGT
>DPSB01000599.1:1759-2880 GCA_003537495.1 Cytophagales bacterium
AATTCTTCTGGTTTACAAACCGTAACCTACACAACAACGGGTACCAAATCTGTAACGCTTCAAATTTGCGATGTTACCACAAATTGTATTATCGCAGAAAAAGTAAATGCCGTAACCGTTCAAGCCAATGGATCAAGTGAAATTACGGTGGATTTTTCAGCAAACCCTACCGTTGCCACTGTCGGACAAAATATACAGCTCACTGCAACTGTATCCGGTGCTTCAGGCCCCGTAAGCTACTGGTGGCATTTCGATACCGGTTTAAAGCAAGGCGTTCCTACGGATGCCAATCCTGTAATATCCTATACTACGCCAGGTAATAAATCCATAAGCCTTACTGTTACTGATTCGTATGGTAATGCTACTAAGGTTAGGAATAGTTTTCTTCTCATTACTTCTAATGTCTACAATGTTGAACCTAAAATTCAAGGTGGTTGTATTACAGTTGGTGCCGATGGATTGGCAACCTTCTCAGCTTTTGTTACCGGTGGTAATGGCCCCCCTTACGATTCCTATCTATGGGATTTTGGTGATGGGGAGACATCAACTCTTCAATCTCCGCCTGCACACAAGTACACAAGAACAGGTAAATACACGGTTAGACTAACCGTGTGCGATGAAACAAGTTGCGGCACTACTGAAGTTGCTAACTGTGTCAGTGTTCCTTGGATTACTGATACTAATTCCCTTAAGCCGGATTTTATGGTCAATAATATTCCTTTTCCAGCGGTTTATTCACCTATTGAAGTAGGTCTAAATACACCTGTTACTTTTACCGACAATACAGTTGGTGGCGGAAGTCAGATTTTCCTCACTTACAATTGGGATTTTGAATCGCATTTTTTACCGGGCTGGGGGCAAGGTAACACGATAGAAAGTGCAACACCAAATACGGCTACAGGTGTAGGCCCACATGAAGTTTATTATACCGTAGCTGGAAATAAAGAATCTAGAATTGTTGTGGGGACTACTGGGCCAGGTAGCTTCGTTAGGGATAAGATAAGGCCGACTGTAAAGGTTGTGAAAGGATTAGGCTCTGGTAGGTGCTATGCCAATATAGGAGAAGTTAAGGTTTCATCAACATGCTGGTCTCCTACCGCTATTCCCACATTCACTGTTCC
>DPSB01000600.1:0-159 GCA_003537495.1 Cytophagales bacterium
TTGAGCAAATATTAAAAAGTAAAGATCGCAAGCAGGCCGGTATGAATGTGCCAGCCGATGCGCTGTATCTTATTAATGTGAAGTATCCGAAGAAAATATTTTTGTAAAATTTCTTATGAGGCTGTCTTAAAAGTCGAAACTAAATGTGGAATGTCATTC
>DPSB01000600.1:470-4294 GCA_003537495.1 Cytophagales bacterium
TCCGGCCTTGTGCCGGAATCCCGTTGAGTACCTAGAAAACTGGGATCGCGGAACAAGTCCGCGATGACAGAACGACTTTTGAGACAGCCTCATTGAACAGTTAAAAAAACCTTACAGGTTTTTAACGTTAAGATGGAAAAAGAAAAAGTAAGCAGTGGTAATATCATCGACTGGAAAGTTGTAAAGCGCATTCTGGAATTTATTCGTCCGTATCGCGGCCGTTTTTATTTCTTGATTGTATTAACCTTTCTGTTGGGCGTGTTAACGCCAATCAGGCCCATGCTTATTCAATATACGTTAGATAAACACGTGGGCGCAGGCGAATACTGGAGCATGGTGTATATCATGATTCTAATTCTCGCCTTACTTGTATTACAATCGGGCGTGCAATATGTTCATACCTATTTATCGGGGCGCATCGGGCAATATGTAATCCGCGACCTTCGCGTGCAACTCTATCAGCACATTGTAAACCTGCGGCTTAAATTTTTTGATAAAACACCAATAGGCCGATTGGTAACGCGCACCATTTCAGATGTAGAAACCTTAAACGATGTTTTTAGCGAAGGCCTTGCTGCGATGGCAGGCGATTTATTGCAGATTATATTTATACTGGGTGTAATGTTTTATATGGACTGGCGTATGGCTCTGGTTAGCTTGTCCACCATTCCGCTTATGTTATTGGCCACGTATGTATTCAAAGAAAAGATAAAAGTAACGTTTAACGATGTGCGCAATGCGGTGTCCAACCTCAATTCATTTGTGCAGGAACACCTTACCGGTATAAGCATCGTACAAATGTTTGGTACCGAGAAAAAGGAGTACCAAAAATTTAAAGAGATTAATAAAGAGCATCGCGATGCGCACCTTCGCTCAGTACTTTACTATTCAGTTTATTTTCCGGTAGCCGAAGTAATTGCTGCAATGGGTATTGGACTATTGGTTTGGTATGGAGCCAAATCGGCCATCAACGTTGAGCAAACGGGTATTACCATTGGTAAGCTTACCGCGTTTATCATGTTCATTCAAATGTTCTTCAGGCCTATTCGTATGATAGCCGATCGGTACAACACGTTGCAGATGGGTGTGGTAAGTTCATCGCGCATTATCAGTTTGCTGGATGATAAAACTGATGTGGTGGTAAACGGAACCTACAAGCCCGAACGGGTTACAGGTGAAGTAACTTTTAACAAAGTGTGGTTTGCTTACAACGAACAGGATTATGTATTAAAAGATATTAGCCTCGAAATAAAACCAGGCGAAACAATTGCATTGGTTGGGGCAACGGGTGCAGGTAAGTCATCTATTATTAACCTGCTCAATCGTTTCTACGAAATCAATCGGGGCGAGATAAAAGTAGATGGCGTTGATATTAAAGAATATGAACTGGGTGCACTTCGAAAAAATATCGGTGTTGTGCTGCAAGATGTATTTCTATTTTCCGATACCATTCGCAACAACATAACTTTAGGTAATCCGGATGTTACAGACGAAATGATTTTATACGCAGCCGATCAGGTGGGTGCGCGTAAATTCATCGATCGGCTTCCGGGTGGGTTAGATTATAATGTAATGGAGCGCGGCTCTACGTTATCGGTAGGCCAGCGCCAATTGCTCTCGTTTATCCGGGCTATGGTTTACAATCCAAAAATTCTGGTATTGGATGAAGCCACCTCATCGGTAGATAGCGAAACCGAAGAGATGATTCAGAGTGCCATTTCAAAGATGATGACTGGCCGCACGTCTATTGTTATTGCGCATAGGCTTTCTACGATACAACGGGCCGATAAAATTCTGGTGTTGGAGAAAGGCGAAATCAAAGAAAGCGGTACCCATGAAGACTTACTTGGCACCGATGGCCTGTATGCCCAACTACACAAAATGCAGTACAAAGAGGTAGTTTAGCGTTCAACCCCCGAAATCTACCGCTTACCCTTTGGTGTCCGCAAAAGCATTATATTTGCTTTAATGCGTTTCAGAAAAGCGACTTTCTTTTTGTTTTTAGGCTTGCTAACAAGTGCAGTTTTGTGCCACGCGCAGGTACGCAAAAGTGTTAGAAGTGCTTCGTTCCGCCAGCCCGTGGTTAGCCGCAATAAGGCAAAAGTAATGTGCCCTATTTTTGAAACCAGCCAATATCCGTATCAGGGTATAGGGTTTAAAATGGGCGATCCGTTTGCGCTCACTTACAAGTTTTACCCGAACAAAAACTGGGCTTTCGCTGCCGATGGTGGTAAAGCGGCTAGTGGACTTTACAACAAGTACTATAGAAATGCATTTAATACCTACTTGCCCGATACATTAGCGGAGTTCGAAAGTATAGATTACACCTCGCATAAAGCAAATAGCGATTGGTTTGTTGAAACTAAGTTTTTGTACCAGTGGGATGCCGGAAAAATTTCTAAAGGGCTTCAGTTGTATGCTGGTCTTGGTTGGCAATGGCGCAGCACAAGGCTTACGTATGATTACTTTTATGAAGATGAGGGGCCGACACCCGATAATTTCTTACGGAAATTTTCCCGCAACCGCTTCACATACGGCCCGGTAGGTGTATTAGGTTTTGAATACTCTTACTTCTCGTTGCCTATTTCGGCATTCATCGAAATAGAATGGTTTACCGATGTACTGCTCGACCCTGGCTATCAACGCTTTCAGGGAGGTGTAGGGTTACGCTACGTATTCTAACCGCATTTTCAACTTTCACCTTTTCAGCAGGTATATCATTTGCTGTTTCATAGTCGTTGGGTTTCAATAACCTGATAAACTTTTAAAAACGACTTTAAAATCAAAAAACAGATTGTTATGAAGCGATTAGCATTCCTCATTATGTTGATTATTTCCACAGCCGCAGTGGCGCAACAGCAAGGTATTGGTTTGCGCCTGGGCGACCCGATGGGTGTGAGTTATAAAAAATATTTCGGGCGCACGCATGCCATCGAGTTTGGTATTGGATCGGTTCCGGCCAACTGGAATAATCAGTACTACATAAATTCATTTCAGGAGTATCCACGCTATGATGGTTATCGTTACCAGAACCATACTGTGCAAAGCACGCTATACCTGCAAGCCCGGTATTTATTTCATTACAACATTCCGGTGCAAAACATGGAAGGTAAATTAGAATGGTATTGGGGTGGAGGCGCTATGCTCAAGGCTTCCAAAATTCAATATCGGTATCAAAATCGCGAAGCGCCATTTGCACCAGCCAGAGATATTATTAACGACATTGATTTAGGCCCAGAAGGAATTATTGGTTTGGAATACACATTTCAGGATGTGCCCCTGACGGTATTTGGCGAAACCAGTTTGTTTATGGAGATAGCAGACCGGCCAGCCACCATTCGCGGGTTTGGGGCATTAGGTGTGCGCTATAATTTTTTTAAGCGATAAGCGATTTAAAATCCTAATCGTTTTGCCTCCTTCTGGATGTTCCTTTCTCGTTCTGTACTGTTAGCCAATAAATTTACGCTCCAGAGGAGCAGACTGTTTGTAGAGGTATAATTGAGATGTGATTTCGGCTCCGTAGGAGCCACTGACTTGAACTTTTAGGTGGCTCCTACGGAGCCGAAAATATTTCTATCGCTTTTAATTCTACAAGCAGGTGGCTCCTACGGAGCAAAGAAAAATTATGATTTGTGTACTCCCGAAAGAGATGATTTAGTCAGCCACTTCATCAACAAGCATTTGCTTATCATAAAGTTCGCGGTAAGCACCTGCGGTAGCAATCAACTCATCATGCGTGCCGGCTTCAACCAAACGCCCTTCATCCAACACAATAATTTTGTTGGCTAGCTTGGCCGATGATACCCGATGCGAAATGATAATGC
>DPSB01000291.1 GCA_003537495.1 Cytophagales bacterium
AAAGATGGCGAGCGTTGCTGGTTTGTGAGTCTGGCTAACATCCGTTACTTCGAATCGGACGGTAACTATATTAAAGTGTACTTCGATGCCAACCGCCCCATGATTCATAAATCATTAAATGCTTTGGACGATCGGTTAGATGAACGTGCCTTCTTTCGCGCCAGCCGCAAACATATTATTAACCTGAGTTGGGTTGAAGGTATTGAGCCTTGGTTTAACGGTGGCCTGATGGTGAAGCTAAGAGGCGGAGATAAAGTAGAGGTAAGCCGCAGGCAAGCTGCCAAGTTTAAGGATATGATGAGTTTGTAGGAAACTATTTCAACACCAACTCAATCAACTCTTTTTCCACATTCCAATCGCGGGCAAGTTTTAGCATGGCGGTGGCTTCCATCTCAGTAACGTAACCTTTCAGGTTGTTGGATTGCCACACCATATTAACAAGTTCAACTCTCTTGTTCTTGGGATAATCGCCAATAATATTATTGAGGTAGGTACGGGCGCGGTCAAAAGCAGTAAGGTAATCTTCGGCAACAAAGTTTAGGGCCCAGGCTAGTTCATCGGGAGCATTAAAATCGGCTGCTACTTTTTCAAGATCGCGCTGCTCCACTTCATCCAATCCGTGGTAGTGGAAAATAACGGATTTTAAAAGCAGGTAAACTTTTTTCTCTTCGCTGGTCATCAGATTGTCAAAGTGCTAATATCAGAAATTTCAGTTTCATTTTTCTGAAGCAAAAAATTCCAGCGCTAATTGGTCGGCCACCAGTTTGCCGCCTCGCGTAAGCAGCAGGATGTCGGTTTTTTTGGTAATCAGGTTATTGGCCACCATCCGCGCAAGCACCTTGCCGGCAGCGGCTTCAAGGTCGTAATCATAATCCTGCTTCAACACTGTAAGATTACACCCGCGGTTAGTGCGGAGCGTTGTAAAAATGTATTCGTTAATCTTGTTTGCTTGTGTAAGCTGCTCCAACTCAAACGGAATTTTTCCAGTACTTAATGCCTGCACGTAGCGGTGGTTGTTACTGATGTTGAACTGTCTTGTGTCGCCATTGTATGAATGTGCACTCGGCCCTACGCCCAGGTATTTTTTTCGTTGCCAATAACTGCTGTTATGCTTCGATTCAAACCCCGGTTTGGCATAGTTTGAAATTTCGTATTGAGTAAAGCCATTGCTTTCTAAAGTATCCATCACCACTTCAAATTGCCGCGCGGCTTCTGGTTCGGCAGCAATGTTCAGTTTGCCTTGCTGCGCCCATTTGCCAAACACTGTTTTTTCTTCTACGGTTAAAGAATAAACAGAAACATGTGTAGGCAGCAAGCCTATGGCCTTTGCAAGATCTTGATGTAGTATCGCTTCGTGTTGGTTAGGTAAACCAAACATAATATCAATACTCAGGTTGTTGATGCCAACCCGATGCGCAGACTCAATACATTTTGTTGCCTCATCTGCCGTATGTGCCCGGTTGAGAAATTGTAAGACAGAATTATCAAATGATTGAACCCCGATGCTAAGCCGGTTAACTCCAGCCCGCGCAAGCGTGGTTAGTTTTTCTAAGGTAAGATCATCGGGGTTAGCCTCAAGTGTAATTTCCGGTGTTGGGGCAACCGGATGTAGCTTATAAATGGTGTTTAGAATAGAGTTCAGTTCCGTCTCTGTTAACAAAGAAGGCGTGCCGCCTCCAAAGTAAATGGTTTCAAGCGGCTCACCACCAAGGTAATGGACTTGTAATTCGAGTTCGTGAATGATGGCCTTAACCAGTTCGGCTTTAATATCGGTGTTCACCGAAAAGTGGAAGTCGCAGTAATAACAAGCCTGTTTACAAAACGGAATATGAAGATAAAGTCCGGCCATTTCGGGTCAAAGATAATACGCATCGTTTCAGATTTCGTGATAACCAGCTTTCCTGATATTTTTGTTGTCTGCATGAAATTCCATTTGTTTCTTTTTCTGATCTTTTTCTCTGCGCAACTATACGCACAACCCCGCGAGTTGAATTTGCAACCGCAGTGGCAGGTATATCAGAATGGGATTTATGTTCCGTTCGCTAACCAAACCACACAGTCGGTGTATCTGGAGTTAAGTAGTAAAACTCATAGCGGCACACTATATATAACCGACAGACATGAATTTTCTGTTTTGGTGAATGGCCAATTGCGGTGGCGATCGTCTGATACATTAAAAATAAATTCTGATAGTTTGCTTCGCGTAGCCGGGGGCGCATTGCGACTAAGTATTTATCAGCAGCCACGAGTATATTCTCTCAAAACCTGGTTGGTTATTCCAAATCAACAGCACACGGACTCAAATGTTTTGCGGCCATCGGCCCACTTTAACAACTTTATTATAATAGCCACTTTTCTATTGCTGTTTTTTATTGTTGGGTTATTCAGGGCCAACCCTCAACTCGCATTCGATTACCTGAATGTGATCAAATTGTTTTCGATTCAAGAACGAGATGAGGCAACCGTAACGGGTAGAATTGGCGCAAGTCTTAACATTTTGTATTTCGCTTTTGTTAGTTTTTTGTTTGCATTGCTGATCCTCATCTTGTTTCAGTTCTCGAACGATCGGTTTTCACTTAGCACGTATTTCATTACGGAATCAACCGTAGCAACATTCGGTATTTGGTTAGGATTATCAGTAACCGTGTTTGTTGTATTGATAGCAAAGTTGTTTCTGATTTTTATTTTTTCGCAATTGTTTGGCTTGCGCGATACGGTTCGGTTTCAGTTTTTTCATTTTGTCAGGCTGTTGTTTATCTCGGGTTTAGGTGTAGGTGTTGTGCTTATAGGCTTTTTTATTGCGGATACCAGTAGTGCAGGCGCATTTGCGGGTTTATTATTTACAGCAGCAACACTTATATTGATTAGTGTTGCATTCTTGTTTTTGAAATTATTGGGGCGCACAGGTCTGCCCGTTTTTCATTTATTTTCGTACCTTTGCGCATCCGAAATTATCCCGTTGATAATAATAGGTAAAGTGCTATTGTTTTAAGGAACCCGATACGTGTTGATATGACTGAAACTGCTACGGACAGAATGCGAAAAGTTAAAAGCATTCTGGTTACTCAGGAAGCTCCTACCGATGCAAATTCACCCTACCTCAAACTTGCAGAGAAATACGGACTCAAAATTGACTTTCGCCCGTTCATTCAGGTGGATGCCGTTCCCATTAAAGATTTCCGCAAACAGAAGATAGATATACTTCAGCACACGGCAATCATTCTTACAAGCCGCCATGCAGTAGATCACTTCTTTTCTATTTGCCGCGAGTTAAAGATAGAGATGCCACCCGATATGAAGTATTTCTGCATCTCCGATCAAACATCCAACTACCTGCAGAAGTACATCGTAATCCGTAAGCGTAAAATTTTCTCCGGATTAAAAGACACTAAAGATTTACTGGAGATCATTAAGAAACATAAGAACGAAAAATTTCTCTTCCCGTGTTCGGATATCCGCAAGAGCGACATTCCCGATTTTCTAACAGCCAATGGTTTCACTTTTTCAGAAGCCATTATGTATCACACGGTGGCCGCCAATCTTAACGATCTTAAAAATGTTTTTTACGATGTTCTGGCATTCTTCAGCCCTTCAGGCATCAGTTCGCTGCTTGTAAACTTCCCCGAGTTTAAGCAGAATAACACCCGCATTGCAGCCTTTGGCCCAACTACGGCAAAGGCAGTACGCGATGCCAACTTGATTCTGGACATTGAAGCACCACTGCCCAATGCACCTTCCATGACGGGGGCCCTGGAACTCTATATAAGATCCGCCAACGGAATCAAATAACTGGCTAACCCTTACGTTTTTACCAGTACTCTGATTTTATTACACTTTAATTACATTGGTTTTGAAAGTGTGATAAGAATTGGCTTATCTTTAAGTCCTGTTCAATAAGAACCTGTGAAGAAAGTCTATTTTTTACTTCTACTGGCA
>DPSB01000295.1:0-7894 GCA_003537495.1 Cytophagales bacterium
ACCCAAGAGCAAAGACTTTAAACGGAGACCTAAGATTACATTTGGTGGTACGTGGACACATATAATATTGGACGAATGAAATTGAATAATGAGGCCAGCCGGTAGCAAAAAATGTTTACGCAATGGGATCCATATTGCAGTCAGGTCCCTACGGGCTGAATCCCGTAGCTATCAATAGCAAGCTCCTCTGGAGCTATTTTGTATAATGTTTTAAAATGCAAGCATGATAGTAACTCCAATCCTGATTCGGAAACTCAGCCCTGTAAGGGCTGCCTATCTGTAGCCCCGACCGCAGGTCGGGGTACATGAGTTTATAATTTAGTTGCGCCATACTCACACGTAGTTTGGAATGCAGAAGTTTTGGCGCACGAGGCAGAAAACATTTACAAGCAATTATTGTAACAAATCATAATCTTCTAATTTTACCTTGATCGGATAACCAGAATCGTATGAATACCAAAAACAATCAACGTATTTTTAAAATGGCATTTGCAGGAGTATATCCGCATTACATTACCAAAGCCGAGAAGAAAGGTCGCACCAAAGAAGAGGTAGATGAGATTATCTGCTGGCTTACCGGCTACAATAAAAAGGCCTTGCAAAAACAAATCGATACCAAAGTTGATTTTGAAACCTTCTTTGCACAGGCACCACAACTAAATCCAAACGTATCAAAGATTACCGGTGTAATCTGCGGGTATCGCATTGAAGAAATTGAAGATCCGCTCATGAAAAAAATCCGGTACATGGATAAATTAATTGATGAACTGGCGAAAGGGAAGACAATGGAAAAGATTTTGAGAAAATAGATTCAGTCTTTAATCATTTAAGCATGTTGATTAAATCTGTACATCTGCAAGGCATTAAATCAAGAACCATCAAGTTGGCTTTCAGAAGATGGGAGAAGCCTGCGGTAAAAGAAGGCACCTTGCTTAAAACGTTTATTGGGTTAGTGAAAGTAGTGAGTATCTCTACCATAAAAGAGTCGCAGATTTCAAAGAAGGATATTAAGGATGCAGGTTTTGAGAATCAGGAACAGTTACTGAAATCATTACGCCAAAATGTTGGTAGCAATATTTATAAAATAGAACTGCGCTACCACGCTGAAGATCCGCGTATCGAATTAAGAGAAAATACAGCGTTAACAGCATCCGCTTATGCGGAGCTAAAAGATAAATTGGTTCGCCTGGATAATTACAGCAAGCAAGGTTTATGGACTAAAAAAGTTTTGCTGGCGATAAAAGAGAATCCCAAACTACGAGCTGTTGATCTGGCAAAATTAACGGGCTTTGAAAAACAATGGTTGAAACTGAATATCCGAAAACTCAAAAACCTTGGGCTTACGATAAGTCACGAGGTAGGATATGAGCTTTCACCCTTAGGAAAGACTTTCTTAAAAAGGAAATGAGTTCTTAATCACAAGTTAAGAGCAGTCAGGCCGGGCGACCTGACTGGTATGTATATTTCCTGATCAAAAAAGTTTTTCAGTGGGAGGGGTAACCTTTGCGAGGCGCAAATACACTGTAGTTTGGCCACGGTGATGTGTCTGGTGTTCGAACAATTTTGTAAATGCCAATGCCTTTGTCATTTCAAACTGACCAAACAACTTTGTTTGTTCAGCAAGTTGTGCGGCAGTCATTTTCTTAAGACTGTTGATCACAAAATCATAACCAGCCAATACAAGTTTGGTTACGTTAGCTTTCGACTTGTCTACAGTTTTTTCTGATTCACCAAAACCCACAGGACTTTTTTCGCCTGATGCTGCGGAAGCAAAAACGTAACTGGCATCGGTAAGGTGTAGCATCTGTTCAGCAAAGGAGCGCATCTCCGGTGTAGGCTTCAAGGCATAGCCTGATTCGGGCATGGCATCGAGATATTCTTTTGTATAAACTTTGGCGCGTTCCCACTCCTTAAGCATTTCATTTACGTCTTGCGCGTAGCTAAAAGAAATAAATGTAATGATGAACATCAGGGTGAAAAGAAGTTTAGCTGTTTTCATTTGTATGGTTTGATTTAATTTTTGTTAAGCAATGGTTAACATAGCTATAATTTAGGCCTCTCAATTCCAGTTGTCTATTTTAATATCGTATGGATTAGGATTGCCTTTACCCGTTTCTACCAGAGTTTTCAGACTCATCAGAAAGATAGCCCATTTGGTGCTGCAATGGTGCATAAATTCTACCGGTTCTTTCCACCCCATGTGTTTAAAAAGAATAACAATATAATCACCCTCTTCTTTTAGTTCCCAATCTATTGTGGTGCCAATCCATTCTTCAGGCCCTTCAATCACCTGCCATAATACTTGGGTAGAAGGGGTAAGGGCAATAACTTTAATATCAAATCCTCCGGCATCAAACCGAAATTTAATTATATCGTTCACGCGGTTTCCTTCGCCTTGCGTATCGGTAGTCCACCAACCAGCAAGTCCTTTTTGTGTGGTTAGTGTCTGGTAAACCTTAGCCAGCGTTGCCGACTTGATTGCTATTTTGTGTAGGATATCAGCCATGATTGTTTTAGAATTAATTTTAGCTACAAAGATATTGGCTAAAGCATACCACTAGCGGTGTGATTAAGCCATTGTACAGGGTTGATCCGGACAGGGATTTGTCGTTACCTTTCGCTTAAAGTTTTTTGTAATGAAACACATTACCATTCTAGTTCCTGCCGGGCAGAATAACCTGAGCAGCATTGTTGGTGCTTATAAAATTCTGGTGCGCGCCAATGCGTATTGGAAAACAAAGCATAAGCAAGAACGATACGTGATTGAGTTGGCTGGTAATTCAAAGAAGGTGGATTTTCATGGTAACCTGTTTTCGGTTAAGCCGCATAAACAGTTTTCGGCTATCAAAAGAACTAGTCTGATAATTATTCCATCGTTGAATCATAATTACGAAACGGCAATACAAGAAAACAAACACTTGGTTGAATGGATAAAGAATCAATACCATACAGGTGCAGAGGTTGCCAGCATTTGCACCGGTGCATTTCTGCTGGCCGCTTCGGGTTTACTTAACGGAAAAAGATGTTCTACCCATTGGGCTTTTGCCGATGTATTTCGAAGTCTGTTTCCCAATGTGAACTTGCAAGCAGACCAATTAATTACTGATGAATATGGTATTTATACTAATGGCGGAGCTTATTCATTTCTAAATCTGATTATTTACCTGGTGGAAAAATACTTCGACCGGCAAACAGCAATCTTTTGTTCTAAAGTATTTCAGATTGAAATCGATAGGCAAAGTCAATCAGCGTTCGCGATTTTTATGGGGCAGAAGGCGCATGGTGATGACGTTATAAAGCGTGCACAAACCTTTATTGAAAACAATCACCGGGAAAGAATTTCGATGGAAGAATTGTCATCAAAGTTGGCGATAAGCAGGCGTAATTTCGATAGAAGGTTTTTAAAGGCCACCGGAAACACGCCACTTGAATACACGCAACGGGTAAGAATTGAAGCTGCAAAAAAAGCATTTGAAAGTAGCCGTAAAAATATAAATGAGGTGATGTATGAAGCAGGCTATTCGGATGTAAAAGCGTTTCGGGAGTTATTCAAAAAGATAACAGGCGTATCGCCACAACAATACAGAACCAGGTACAACAAAGAAAGTATGAACTAAACAATAATTCTCATTCACTCTCTTCAAACCCATACTTCGCATTTTCCCAAAACCGATCCAATCCAATCATGCGTGGTTTTAAGAATGAAATTATTTCAGGCCACGTTTCTTTATTAAGCACTGAAACACCCGGTAATGTTTTATATACGCGACTGATAATCCGGCTGTTGGTTTCATCATGCAACTTCCAAATCCATTCTTCCTGAAGTTCGGTATACAACATTGCTTTAAAGGTCGTTAGCTTTTCAAAGTAGGCGGCTTGTAAACGTAAATCCCGATGTTCGAGTGTAATGGCAACACTCGCTTCATGACTATCGACATTCATCCGAAAGAACAAATCGTGTACACCCGTGTGGTAGTTAATCCAGTTTACATAGTTGCCTTCGGCTGAGGGAACCGGGCTCATGTACCGGCCAAAGCTTGTCCAGAATTCCTGCCGTAACCGAGATGATGCTTCGCGCGTGTACATGGCGCAAAGTAGAAAAATCCTTTGTTTTCAACTCCATTTCCAATGTTCAATAAAATTAATTCAAAATTCTTGTTTTACTTTTAAACACAAAGTACTTTTGAATCGTATTAATCGAACAGTAACCATCCGCTATAGCTTATGAAATCGCTCATCAAATTTCTTCACTCAATTCCAGGTGTGGCTGTAATCACAGTTTTGATTTTGTCTATTCCCCTTATCGCCATGCAGTTTACACAAGAGGTGGACTGGAGTTTTATGGACTTTGTTATAATGGGTATTCTTATTTTCAGTACGGGTTCCATGTACGTTTTGCTCACACGATTTACCCCAAACGTTATTTATCGTGCGGCAATGGGTGCTGCAATTGGTACAACGTTTTTGATGGTGTGGTCTAACCTTGCTGTTGGCTTGATTGGTGCTGGCCCACATGCAGGCAACCTGATGTACATTGGTGTAGTGATGGTTGTTCTGGTCGGAACGTTCATATCGAAGTTTACTGCAAAAGGAATGGAGTTCGTTATGTTGGGGGCGGCACTTTCGTTGATATTGGTTGCGGCAATTGCATTGCTTACTAATATGCAAGCTTATCCTGGTTCTTCGGTAGGCGAGATTATTGCCGTGAATGCTTTCTTTATGTTTCTGTACTTAATCGCAGCGTTGTTATTTCGCTATGTGGCATTGCATCCAGCTGAGAACAAAGCTTAATTAACATGGGTATGTTACGGCTCCATAAAACATACCTGTTACTTACAATTTTTCTGTTTGTACTTGAAGTACTCATTGCTTTATTCGTACACGATAATTTTATAAGACCGTATGTGGGCGATGTGTTAGTCGTGATTTTGATGTATTGCTTTGTGAAATCATTTCTGAATGCACCCGCACTGGCTTTGGCAAGTGGCGTGTTGGTTTTTGCTTTCGCGATAGAGTTTCTTCAGTACGTAAAAATTGTAAACGTGTTGGGTCTTGAAAAATCAGAACTGATGCGAACTGTTTTAGGAACTTCCTTTGCGTGGTTAGATCTGCTGGCCTATGTGGTGGGCATTGGTATTGTGTTGATAGCCGAAAAATACATTTGGCAAAAGCAGTTGGTATGAGAAAGGAATTTTTTGTGACTGAAGATTCTATCGTGCGCCAGATCTGGGGCCGTAGCGATACTGTGCTTTTTATTTTTGCAGGTGCGGCTGCCGAGTTTGCACTGAATAAATCAGTTGATTGGTTATACTTTACCGGTCGTTTGCCAGCCGATCCTATAGGTAGGTTATTTTCTACGGTTGCGTATGCGCGCAGCATTATGTTTTCAGAAAAGCAAACAGCACTACGCACCATTGATGCGATGAATAATATACACGCGCAGGTAGAACGAGATCGCGGTACAAAAATTCCAGATTGGGCTTATCGCGATGTATTGTTTATGTTGATTGATTATTCTATCCGGGCATTTGAAGTGTTAGAACGCAAACTCACGCAATCTGAAAAAGACGAAGTGTTTGATGTGTTTAACCGATTAGGAAGCCGCATGCAGATAAAGGATTTGCCTGCAACTTTTCAGCAATGGCAAGCCATGCGACAAACACACCTTAAGCAAAATCTGGAATTTAGTTTGCACACCGCTGATCTGTTTGACCGATATGCTAAACACCTGGGTTCAGTCCGTTACCGCATATTGCTGGAAGTGCAAACTAAAATTGTTCCGAAGCAGGTGCAAGTACTTTTGAGTTTACGCAAATTCTCACTGCTGCTTCCTGTGCTGCTGCTTTACAAACTCACCAGAATGGTAAAACTGGATACTGCTGTTAAAGCGCTTATCTTACCGGCAAAGTATAAAAAAGCAATTCTGGATTTGGATATAAAACAAAAAATAATTCAGAAATCAACTCAGGTTTATTTACCAACTACAGTACATCCTTAATGATTAAGAATATTCTACAAACGCCCTGATCTTTTTTGGCTCACCAAATAACACTAGCCTGTCTTCTGGTTTAAGTTGTAGGGTATCGGTAATTATGCCAAGTGTTTGCATCTTTTCGCGCAACGCGCCCAGTAAATTTTTTTCTTCAATTTTTCGCTTTACGGTTACTAACACAAGACTTGCATCGGCAAAATCAATTTCATTTATTTTGCTGCCCACCAATCGTCCGGGAACATGCACCTCAATTACCTGATACTGTTCGCACACGCGGTATGAATTTACCACACCGGTAAAGCTTAATTTGTGGGCCATACGTTCGGCAGAGTTTTGTTCCGGGTACACAAACTCAGTTAGTCCCATGGTTTCTAAAACAGTTTTTTGAAGTGTAGAAGTTACTCTGCAAATAATACGGTTCACACCAATCTGTTTTAATAAGGCGGCCAACAGAATGATGGTACCTTCATTTTCGCCAATGGCAATAATAATGGCATCAGCTTCTTTTAGAGGTAAATCCAGAATGGCATCGCGGTTGGTGGCATCTAACGTAACAGCGTAGGTAATTTTATTTTTATTTTTTTCGGTGCGATCCTGTTGACTATCTACACCAAAAACTTCGTGGCCAAGGTCTACTAATTTAGTTGCCAGCGATGAACCGTAGCTACCCAATCCAAATACAATATACTTCATAAGCTTCAGCCTTTAGTTAATACATAATTTCTTCAACTGGATATTGATGTAATTGTTTTTTGGGTTGTGTGGCAAAAGCCATCAACAAGGTTAAAGAACCTACACGCCCTATAAACATAACTACAATCAAAATAATTTTGCTACTAACGGAAAGTTTGGGTGTAACGCCAAGCGAAAGCCCCACCGTACTAAATGCTGAAAATGTTTCAAACGAAATCTCCAGCAAACCAAACTTACTGTCGGCAACAGAAATAAGTAGAACTGCTAATCCCATTATCATTAAAGAGATTAAGATGATTGCAAATGCGCGGTTTATGGATGTTTCACTTATTTGTGTTCGAAATACTTCGACTCTACTATTTCCTGTTATAATTGCCCTAAGGTTTAAGAATGCAACAGCAATGGTAGTTGTTTTAATTCCACCACCAGTAGAGGAGGGGGATGCGCCAATCCACATCAATAAAAGATAGATCATGATGGTGGGTAATGTCAAGGCATGAAGATTAATGGTGTTAAATCCTGCGGTGCGGGGTGTAACGGAGCCAAAAATGGAAGTAACTATTTTTCCGATAGTGCTTGGATGCTCGCGTAAGCTTGCATTGTATTCCAATCCAAAATACAAAGCAGTACCAACTACCAATAAAATCAGGCTGGTCCACAAGGCAAGTTTTGAATTAACTTGTACAATGCGCGTGGCACTTTCGGGCATGGGATTATCGAGTATTCGGTTAATGATTGCAGAAGCTTTTCTACGGATGTATGAAAAAATATTAAACACAATAGGGAAACCCATTCCACCTAAAACAATCATCAATGCAATTACAAGATGCAACGGGTACTTGAATTTAACCACAGGCTCGTTTAATCCATCGGGTAACGTGGAAAAGCCAGCATTACAAAATGCCGAGATAGCATGAAACACCGAAAAGAAAATGTGTTCAACTTGTCGGTTAAAGATGGCTTCGTCTAAGCTAAAGTAGATGAGAAATGCTCCAAGTGCTTCGAAGAAAAAGGTAACGAGAATAATACGCCCCACAATACTGATAACATTGCTAATTCTATTGCTGCTTACCATACTCTTTAACGCAACCTGATTGTGAAAAGATACCGAACCTGCTGCCAGGTAGGCCAACAATCCGGTAAACGTCATAATGCCCAATCCGCCAACTTGTATCAAGAGTAGAATAATTATTTTACCAACACTGGGAA
>DPSB01000295.1:8137-8916 GCA_003537495.1 Cytophagales bacterium
TCAAGAGTAGAATACTTATTTTACCAACACTGGTAAAGTCAGCGGCTGTGTTCATCACGGTTAATCCGGTAACACAAACGGCACTAGCCGAAGTAAAAAAAGCATCAATAACTGAAATGCCTTTTACCGTAGCCGTTGGTAAAAGTAAGAGCAAGGCACCTACGGTAATGATAACCCCAAAACTGATTATAAAAACGAAAGCTGTGTTCTGTCTTCTGCGATAGAGATACTTAAGCAACCCCGAAGCTTCGGTTGCAAAGAGAAATGTAATGAACGCATAAAGCAATAATTTTCTGATCAGGAAATCGGTACTATTGGCGCCCTTCAAAGCTTCTACCGTTTCTGCAATATGATGCAAATAAAACGTGAGCAGCACCAAACCAAAAGAATAGGCGTGTGCACGCCATTTTTTATCTTCAATAAATCCGCTTGCAAACCGAATTATAAATAAAACCTTAAATGTTGTTAGCAGCGGGAATAGATAAGTGTGCAGGTGTGGTAACGAACTATAGAAAGGATGAAACCCAAAATCGTAAACCATCAGGCTAAATGCCGCTAACGTGCCAACGGGTAAAACAATATTGCTGATGCGATACGCTAATTGTAAAATGTGTTTAGCCCAATAGCGACTTTGGCTAATCACACGATCAGTTATATTGCGCTTAAGCCAACGATAGATTACGGCAATGTGGTGGATAATGTTTTTCAAATGCTGCCCCGCCTGTTCGGGGCTAAACTTAAGGTAAGGAAACTGTAAGCGCAAATCTATGCATGCCGAT
>DPSB01000289.1:0-4961 GCA_003537495.1 Cytophagales bacterium
GCAAATGAAGGGTGCAGGGATGCAAATCCCTGCCGGGGTTTGGGGCAGCGCCCCAGCTCATCCATAAGTCATGCTGGATTCGTCTCTCGCCTCATTCCTTCTGCTCGCGCGGACGGAACGGGTTGTGTTCGTTGGTCATCCCGGTGAATTCGACGCGGATGAACAGACCGGTACTGCTGGCTGCGACACGGCCGTCGGGGAGATACAGCTCGGCCGCGCCGAATACTTTCCGGCCGTCGATCTTTTCGATCCAGCCCGACACTTCGAGCGGCGTTTCCAGCGGAACGCCGTATTTCAGATTGATGTTGAGGTTGACGGCCAGCGCCGAATGGCCGTTGACCCACGCCGCCGCGCCCATCGCCTCATCCAGGACGGTCGCGATCGCGCCGCCGTGCGCGCATCCCGGCGGACCCTGCTTGTCTGCGTCGAAAACAATTTCGCCGCGCGTGCGCCCGCTGGCCTCGTGGTAATACATCTTGATCCCGAACCCGGCCGGAGGTTGCGCGTTCAGAAAGTCCGAACCGCCTATGCGTACTTTACTTTAAGCCATCGCTCTTGTATCCTTTTAACTTTAAAAAGAAAGATGAGTTGGTGAATGTGTTACGCAGAAATATTAATCACGCTTACCAGAAGAAGCAGGAGTTTCAGCGGAATGCGTTGCATAGTTGATTTCGCCACCAAGTCACGAGTCGCAGTATTAAATAATTCGTGTCTTTGTGCCTAAGTGGCAATTAATCAGAGACTTTCAACTGTAACTTCTTTAGCTAAACCCATGGCATTAAAACGTAGCACCAGTTGTTGATTTTCTGGTTTTGAATCAGCGCATGCCTTGCCGGGATCTACATCGTAGTAGTAAAACTTCTGGTTGCGTTTGTAAAGTTCGTTACGGTCGGGGCGGCCTAATAACTCGATAATATCTTTTTCAGATAAACCTTTTAACTCCTCTAATTGATTAATCAGGTGAGAAATATTTTGTTCGCGTAAGCGCAGGCACCCATTTTTATCTTCTTTCCATTGTACTAAATCAAGAGGCGATAAATCGGGCATGGGCTTACCACATGCAATCAACACCACACTAAGAAACAACCACTTTTTCATTTCGGAGAGATAAAGAGTAAAACCAACCTGCTGAAATTATTCCGTAAAGTAAACCAAGTACATATCCATAAACTGATAAGTCACCAATATATGTTATTGCAACAGCTATACTTGTAAACAAAACAATCCGCAACCATTCTGCCACTTGTACCCACGCTTTTTGTTCAAACAATACCCCGCAGTTTACCACCCAAACGGAAATGAGCGCAGCAGCAAGTGCTTTCTCGCCCATGCTAAATTCTTTTTGTTTGAAAAGAAAGAAAGCTGTTACTGCCAAACAAATAAGGTACTGAAACAATACGTAGTAATTTAACTTAACCGGGTAGGAGGGATTATACTTTTTATACGCGTTGGCATCAATGGCAGGTGCTGCGCGGTAACCACCGAGTGATTCCGGAAGCCAGCCCGGTTTTTTAAACAGGTATTTAATCTTGTCAGACCATGAAGGAATCATCTTTAACTCTTTACTCATTTCAGCATAATGGCTGAGGTTGGCCCACACCGCATTCCAACTGTTAAGCGGTTTGGTAATACCATAAGTCGGTCGTTCTTCTTCGGCCTGAAAGGTGCCAAACATTTTGTCCCAGATAATCAGTGAACCCGCATGGTTCTTATCGATGTACTTGGGGTTGCGTCCATGATGCACACGATGATGCGAGGGTGTGTTGAAAATGTATTCAAACCAACCCATCTTATTGATGGTTTCGGTATGAATCCAGAATTGATACAACGTATTGAGTGCTGATATCAACGCAAAGTCTAGCGTATCAAAACCCAATAAGGCAATGGGTAAACTAAAGCCAAATGTCCAGATAACCTGAAAGCTGCTCTGGCGCAAAGCCACACTCAAATTATACTCTTCACTTTGGTGATGCACCACGTGCCCACCCCAGAACAAATTTATTTCATGGCTCATGCGATGAGCCCAGTAATAAGCCAGATCCACCAACAGAAAGAGCACCAACCAATACACCCAGGTTTTTTCCCACGTAAAGAATGCGAAGTTGGCGTAAAGCACTTCATAAATACCAATCGCGAACACGCGCATAAACAAACCCGATACCTGTGAGGTTATACCACAACTCAGGTTGGCAATAGCATCGGGCATGCGGTATAACTTCCGGTGCGAAAGCCGCTCCACTACCAGTTCAATCCCAATCAGAATGAAAAAGATAGGAATGGATAATACGATTGGATTAAGATTCAACCTGAAACGATTAGTTTTGCGACCAAAGTTAACGAGATGACATTAAAGATTTTAAAAGGCGTTTGGTTCTTTTCGGTGTTGGGCCTGCTGGGAATGTTTTTTTATGTGTATGCTGGTCTGCCTGAGTTGGTTACCCTGTGGGATGGCCCCGAACCGATTACGATTACTCGGAACGGCCTTTTCTATACACTAATTCTTACTATTGGCTTATTGAACGCAACCGTTTATATGGTGCGCCAGTTGCTCGGAAATAATCCAGACTTTGTAGCCTGGTTTTATGGAATGATGGCCACCATCAATTTGTTCATCATAGCGGTGCTGGGCTTTGTGCATGTGTTTAACGGTGGCGATCGCTACGATTACACCCGCATGGCACCGGCTATTTACGGAAGCCTGATTCTGGCTGGTGTGTGGCTGATCAGTTGGCCAATGATTAAAATCTTTCAAAAATTTTCGACCAAATAATCGGTTAGAAATCCTCACTTCCATTTGCTGAAAATCAGAATCTTAACATTCGATAATTAATGTGATCTAACAAGGGCGCTTGCTAACCTCGCACTTGATGTAAATCTATTTTTGCTGTTACTTAGAACTGATTTGAGATCGGATTAATTTTTTAAATCACTTTCAAATCAGTGTGTTGAATCAGAATTGATATTTCTCAGTAGAGATTCTGATCAATTTTTTAATCTTTGCGCGACTTTAAAAAAGAGGTTTACATGGCTAAAGAATTGGAGTACAACGAATCCAGTATTCGTTCGCTTGACTGGCGTGAGCATATCCGGCTGCGTCCGGGTATGTATATTGGTAAGTTAGGCGATGGTTCCGCTAAGGACGATGGTATTTATGTGTTGGTGAAAGAGGTAATCGATAACTCTATCGATGAACACATGATGGGCTATGGAAAAGTGATTGACGTTACCATTACCGAACAAAAGGTTACCGTGCGCGATTATGGCCGCGGCATTCCGCTGGGTAAAGTGGTAGATGTAGTTTCTAAAATCAACACCGGGGCCAAGTACGACTCGGGAGCGTTTCAGAAATCAGTTGGGTTGAATGGTGTAGGTACCAAAGCGGTTAACGCACTCTCCAATTATTTTAAAGTGCAGGCGTTTCGCGATGGCAAAACCAAAGTAGCCGAGTTTAAGAAGGGCGTGTTAACTCTTGATGCTAAAGAAACCAAAACGGACGACAAGAACGGTACGCTGGTAGAGTTTGAGCCAGATAACACCATGTTTAAACACTATCATTTCATTCCGGAATACCTGGATGATTTAATGTGGAACTACGCGTTTCTGAATGCCGGACTTACCATCAATTATAATGGCCGCAAGTTCTATTCAAAAGATGGTCTGCTTGATTTGTTGAAACAAAAGTCGGATGCAGAGGATATCCGGTACCCGATCATTCACTTTAAAGGCGATGATATTGAAGTGGCTCTTACACACGGCAGCCAGTATGGCGAGGAATACTACTCGTTTGTAAATGGGCAGAACACCACACAAGGCGGTACACACTTAGCCGCTTTTCGCGAAGGCGTGGTGCGTGGAGTACGCGATTTTTATAAAAAAGATTTTGATGCGGCAGATATCCGCGCCAGCATTATTGCTTCCATTGCCGTGCGCGTGCAAGAGCCCGTGTTCGAATCGCAGACTAAAACCAAACTGGGTTCGCTTAACATGGCACCCGATGGGGCAACTGTAAAAAATTTCGTGGGCGATTTTGTAGCCAAAGAATTAGAAATCTACCTGCATAAAAATTCGGCTGTAGCCGAGGCCATGCTGAAACGCATTCTGCAATCGGAACGCGAACGTAAAGAAATTGCTGGCATTAAAAAGCTGGCGAATGAACGCGCCAAGAAAGCAAACCTGCATAATAAAAAACTACGCGATTGCCGGTTTCATTTTGATGATGAGAAAGGCGAGAAGGGGGCCGAGTCAATGATTTTCATTACAGAAGGTGATTCCGCTTCGGGTTCTATAACCAAATCGCGCAATGTAGAAACTCAGGCGGTGTTTAGCTTGCGCGGAAAGCCTCTGAACAGTTTTGGCCTTACCAAAAAAGTAGTTTACGAAAACGAAGAGTTTAACCTGTTGCAACACGCACTCAATATTGAAGACGGTCTGGATGGCCTGCGGTACAACAAAGTGATAGTAGCTACCGATGCCGATGTAGATGGTATGCACATTCGTTTATTGTTAATGACATTCTTCCTGCAATTCTTCCCCGACCTGGTAAAAGCGGGCCATGTGTATATTCTGGAAACACCGTTGTTCCGCGTACGCAATAAAAAAGAAACGATTTATTGCTATAGCGAAGAAGAAAAACAAGCGGCAGTAAATAAGCTAGGTAGCAAACCGGAGATTACACGCTTTAAGGGGTTAGGTGAAATTTCACCAGATGAGTTTGGAACATTTATCGGAGAGGACATACGCCTGCAACCCGTTAACATCGATAAAGAAAAACACCTGCAAAAAACACTTGAATTTTACATGGGTAAAAACACACCCGACAGGCAAGAGTTTATTATCGAGAACCTGCGCATTGAGTTAGATGCGGTGGAGGCGAAGGCAGAAGTAGTCGAGAGTGATTAGTATTGAGTCCTTAGTCCTTAGTCTTAAGTCTTAAGTCTTAAGTCTTTAGTCTTTAGTCTTTA
>DPSB01000289.1:5190-5599 GCA_003537495.1 Cytophagales bacterium
TTAGTCCTTAGTCTTAAGTCTTGAGTATTAGTAAGTAAATGGTAAAGGGTAATGGTAGGTGGTAATTGGTAATCAGTAATAGATAAGTGTTGTGTACAACAAGTGACAAGAAACCAGTAACCAGCAACAAAAAATAAAGAACGAGCAATAATGAGTAAGAAAAAAGTAGCCGATCAATCCGTAAGAAACGAAGAAGGTGATATTGTACACGGTCTGGTTTCGTTGGATGGCTTATACGAAAATTGGTTTTTGGATTATGCTTCGTATGTAATTCTGGAGCGGGCTGTGCCACGAATAGAAGATGGCTTAAAACCTGTACAGCGTAGAATTGCGCATTCATTAAAAGAGATGGATGATGGTCGCTTTAACAAAGTGGCCAACGTAATTGGTAGCACCATGCAATATCACC
>DPSB01000594.1 GCA_003537495.1 Cytophagales bacterium
AAACCATTCAAACCCCCGATCAGTTTTTGGGTTATGAACTGGGCTCACGTTTTACACGCCACCATCGTGTGGTAGAATATTTCAAATACATTGATGATTTATCGGCCAATGTAAAAGTTACCCAGTATGGCGAAACCAACGAGTTACGTCCGCTCATCTATGCAGTCATCGCTTCGCCCGAAAACTTTGCCAACCTCGAACAAATCCGGCAAGACAATTTGAAACGTGCCGGTGTTTTGGAAGGAACTCCAACGGGCAAGGTTGCCATTGTGTGGTTGAGTTACAATGTGCATGGTAACGAAGCCAGCTCACTGGAAGCATCTATGAAAACACTTTATGAATTGGTGAATCCGGCCAACGCAAAAACAAAAGAGTGGCTGAAGAATACCGTGGTGATTATGGATCCGTGTATCAATCCCGATGGTCGCGATCGGTATGCAAACTTCTACAATCAATATGGCAACAATCCCTACAACTCCAGTGGCGATGCCAAAGAACACCGCGAGCCCTGGCCCGGTGGAAGAGCCAATCATTATTTGTTCGATCTGAATCGCGATTGGGCCTGGCTTACACAGAAGGAATCAAGAGCAAGAATAAAAATCTATAACGAATGGCTTCCGCATGTGCATGTCGATTTTCATGAACAAGGTTATAATAACCCTTATTACTTTGCTCCGGCTGCCGAACCCTTTCACGAAGTAATTTCTCCGTGGCAACGTGAGTTCCAAACCATGATTGGAAAAAATCACGCCAAGTATTTTGACGAACAAGGTTGGTTATATTTTACCAAAGAAGTTTTCGATTTGTATTACCCAAGTTATGGTGATACTTATCCCACATACAGTGGAGCAATCGGTATGACCTATGAACAAGGCGGTGGAGGCTTTGGTGGTTTGAGTATTACCACACGCGAGGGCGATCCGCTTACGCTGAAAGACAGATTAACACATCACCACACCACGGGTTTATCCACAGTTGAAATTACTTCGATTAATTCCACACGCGTGGTAGATGAGTTTGAAAAGTATTCGAAAGAAAATCTGAATAACCCGACATCGCCTTACAAAACGTATGTAATTAAAGGCGACAATAATGTGGATAAGATCAGCAAACTAACCAAATGGTTGGATAGCCACTCGATTAAATACGGCCATCCTGCAGCTGGTAAAGCAACGCGCGGTTTTGATTACCAAACACAAACTACCGGAACAGCCAATGTAAACACCGATGATGTGATCATCAACATCTATCAGCCTAAGTCGAGGTTTATTACCACGTTGTTTGAACCGACTTCCAAACTTCCCGATTCAGCAACGTATGATATTACCGCGTGGAACCTGATGTACAATTATAATCTGAAGGGTTATGCGCTCAACGAACGGATTAATGTTGGTAAAGCGTATCAATCAAAAACAGTTGACAATAGCACAGCCTCAGCAAAACCGTATGCCTATATCTTTAAATACGAAAGCTTGGGCGATGTGGAATTTCTGGCTGAGTTACTGAGTAAAAACATAAAGGTGCGAGCTTCAGAAAAAGCATTTTCTGTTGCAGGACAAAACTTTGAACCGGGCACATTAATCGTTACCCGAAGAAACAACGAAAGCGTTGCTGACTTTGATAACCTGATTAAAAAACTCGCTACTGAAAAGGAGCGAAAAATTTATACAAGCACTACCGGCTTTGTCGATCGGGGTAAAGACTTTGGCTCATCATCAGTTACGTATTTAAAAGCACCCAAAGTTGCTGTGTTGATTGGTGAACAAACCTCATCGTTAAGCGCAGGCGAAATCTGGCATTTCTTTGAAGAACAACTTCACTACCCGATTACACAAATCGGGACGGAATATTTTGGCAGCATTGATTTGAACAAGTACGATGTATTGGTTGTGCCGGAAGGCCGTTACCGATTGTTTGATGAAGGCACACTAGATCGGGTTTCATCGTGGGTTTCGGGTGGCGGTCGATTGATTGTTATCGCGAACGCACTAAGCTCATTTGCTGAAAGAAAAGGTTTTGCACTAAAAGCCTACGCAAATGATGCGGAGAAAAGTGAAGCCGAGAAAAAAGACAAAGAGGTGCGTGAGAAAGATGTATTGGGTCGCTATGAAGAAGCTGATCGCAAACAACTTTCAGATGCTATCTCAGGTGCTATTTATAAGGTAACATTAGATCGTTCGCACCCACTTGCTTTTGGTATGAAGGAGTTTTACTACACACTTAAAACAAACGAGTTACGCTATGGCTATTTACAAAATGGTTGGAACGTAGGTGTAATTAAAGGCAATGCGAAACCGGTGCAGGGTTTTGCAGGCTATCGTATTAATAAAAAGATGAGTAACAGTTTGGTGTTAGGAGTTGAGCAAAAAGGGCAGGGTAACGTTGTTTACCTGGTGGATAATCCATTGTTCCGCAATTTCTGGGAAAGTGGTAAAATGATTTTCTCGAACGCGGTATTTATGGTGCAGTAGTTTAAAAAGGTTTTCAACCTTATTAAGGAAGCATAGAAAAGGCAGTTGGGTAAACCGACTGCCTTTTATAATTTCAATTTCTCCGGATTTTGATAACTGTTCCAAAAGGTTATAAGATCTATCCTGTCTTCTGAAACAATTTTATAGTACAGACTTACTTGTTTTGTAACTACGCAACGCCTTACAACATTATCCTTTGTTACAGACGGGAAGGAATAAGGATTGGTTCAAATAAGTTCAACAACAAAATCAACCCTATCTATAAAACTGCTTACAACACCCTGGCTCCATTCAGCATGTAGATAATTGATGTTTACATTAAAAGTATTTTGAGCTTCTTTTGTCCAGTAAACGATCCTCATTTAAACTGTTTACGTAAATGAGCAATCACTTCTGAATGAGGCTTAACATCATTTCGAATAGATTGTTCAAGGCCTCTTTGAATAGAGTGTTTAAGAGCAGGATTTAATTCGTCCCAAAAAACCATTTGAGTTCCTTCAAGGATTGCCCGGATTTGATTCAGGAGAATATCATCGTCTGTTTTGGAGATTAGATCAATTAACTCATTTTTTTCCTGTTTATTCATTTTATAAATGTATGCAATTCTTCATAATCAGTCAATCAACTAAACAAACTATTCAGCTCCAGTTCAATCTTGTTAACGATAAATGAAAAATCTTCCACACGCTCTACAAAGTCGAGGTTATTAACATCTACAATTAGCAGCTTGCCATTTTTATAACCCCCGATCCATTTTTCGTAATGCTCATTGAGTGTACGCAGGTAATCCAACTTAATGTTAAACTCAAAATCGCGATTGCGTTTTTGTATTTGCTGCACCAGTTTGGGGATATCGGCTTTTAGATAAATAAGCAAATCGGGGGGATGGACAAAGCTGACCATCGAATTAAAAATGTCGAGATAACTTTGATAATCGCGATCGTTGATGTGGCCGCTTTTATGCAGGTTAGCTGCAAAGATGTGGGCATCTTCGTAAATGGTGCGGTCTTGTATAATCGTTTTTTCGCTTTCGCGGATTTGTCGTACCTGGTTAAACCGACTGTTCAAAAAATAAATCTGCAAATGAAACGCCCAGCGGGTCATGTCGTCATAAAAATCGCGCAGGTAAGGGTTATGATCAACCGATTCGTAAAGCGCTGTCCAGTTATAATGTTTGGAAAGTTTTTCAGCCAACGTGGTTTTGCCAGAACCAATGTTTCCGGCCACGGCTATATGTTTGGGTTGTTTGTTCACAGTTAACGAATTTAATATCCATGTTTGGTGCGTGAGGACACGAACCAAGGCAAATGCGGTGTAAAAAAATTTAACGCTGCAAATTCAGCATAAGCTCAAACAATTGCAATTAATAGGAGCTGCTTGCGTTTAACCGTTTGTGCTTTTGTCATCACACATATTCTCACCATCTTCGCCACCGAAATTTTGTTTATGCGCATAGTGAAGCAAGCC
>DPSB01000595.1 GCA_003537495.1 Cytophagales bacterium
TGCCATCATCGTTGGTCACCAATATTAAAGGTTTACTCATAGTCATCAGGTATTGGGCATTAGGAGTTAGGAGCCGGGTTACTTACTGAATAGTGAATTGTAATACTCAATCACCCGTGATAGTTCATACTTATCATCCAGACTAAGCCGGTTTTGCTTGGCAAATTTTTCAACCTCTTCGGCTTTACCGGGCATTAGTTCATACCAATCATTTTTCTTACCCCGAAATTCTTCTATGATACCGTTCTCACGTAGCACAAAATACTTATAGATCAGCACCAGCCGCGAGTAACTTCCGTAAAAATAATATGGTGACGATGTAGTTCTATACTCCAACACCTCGCGACACAACACCGTGAGTTTGCCTTCTTGCAATAATTCAAAAAACACAGGTGCTTTGTATTGACCGGCCAATGCATAGGGCAATGAATAAAAATTACGATAGCGTCTTACTGTTTCATCAAAGATTTCGAACAACAATACTTTACGGGCGGTGTAACTCTCCAGCCGATTATTCGCCTGCACCTGCAAAATATCTTTATCGAGATCGTACTTCAGCAAGCCGCGCAGGGTATCGCCTGTATCCAACACTACTTTACCCGTGTGCCACAATTCAAACGCGAACTGTTGCGCACTGGCTGTGGATGCAATCAAAACCCATAAACTAAAAAATACTATTCTCATTTTTGTTTTAAGATGGAATGTCCAAGTTTATCGCGTTTGGTTTGTAAATACTTTTCGTTGTGCGGATTAGGTGTGATTTCAATTGGAATGTTTTCTACAATTTCCAGACCGTATCCAATCAACCCAACACGCTTCTTCGGATTATTGGTAATCAGTTTCAATTTAGTAATACCAAGATCATTTAAAATTTGTGCGCCAATTCCGTAATCGCGGTTATCCATATCAAAACCCAGTTGCAGGTTTGCCTCCACGGTGTCTAAGCCATCTTCCTGCAATTTGTAAGCTTTTAACTTATTCAATAACCCAATACCCCGGCCCTCTTGCTTCATGTATAACACCACGCCTTTACCTTCTTTCTCTACCATGCTCATGGCGCTGTGTAGTTGAGGCCCGCAATCGCAACGACACGAACCAAAAATATCGCCCGTAACACAACTGGAGTGTACCCGCACCAACACGGGTTCATCTTTTTCCCATTCACCTTTTATTAACGCCATGTGTACTTCGTTCGTATCTACCTGCTCGTAGGCAACCAATTTAAAATCGCCATAGGCAGTGGGCATGTTTACAGCCACTTGTTTGCGCACCTGACTTTCGGCTTTCATCCGGTAAGCCACAAGGTCTTTAATTGTTACCAACTTCAAACCAAACTTATCGGCCACTTTGCGTAGATCGGGCAAGCGTGCCATGCTGCCGTCTTCATTCATGATTTCCACCAATACCCCTGCCGGTCTGAATCCCGCCAAACGGGCAAAGTCGATAGCGGCTTCGGTATGACCTGGTCGTCTGAGTACGCCTTCTTTTTTCGCTTTGAGTGGAAAAATGTGTCCGGGTTTACCCAACTCTTCGGGTTTAGTTTCCGGATCGACCAATGCTTTGATGGTTTTGAAGCGATCGTGTGCCGAAATGCCTGTGGTACAACCATGTCCGATCAGATCGACCGAAACGGTGAAGGGGGTTTCAAACACCGCGGTATTCTTGCCTACCATCAGATCAAGGCCTAATTCTTCACACCGGTCTTCAATCAGCGGAGCGCAAATAAGGCCCCGGCCATGGGTGGCCACAAAATTTACAATGGCGGGCGTAATGCTGTCGGCAGCACAAATAAAATCGCCTTCGTTTTCGCGGTCTTCATCATCCACCACCACTATCACTTTGCCATTTTTAATATCCTCAATGGCTTCTTCTATTGTATCTATCTTAATTGTACTCATTCGGAATTATAATTCAGCTAAATAAACAAAAAATATGGTGCGCGTGTTCCTACCGCGCAATAACAATGCCCAGTAGTTTGGCCAATTCCTGTTCGGCCTCTTTCAGACCGGTTTGTGTGGTTAGGGCCGCTTCGAGATCGTCCCACGAGCCAGCTGACTCGGCTAGTTTAACTTTTTGCAGATTGTCTTCCAGCATTTTCTGTACTACGCGGAATTTTAATCGCAACACGTTGCTGAGGGCCATCTGGTTTACCACATCCTTTTCTTTCGGGAAGTAAATATGATACTTATCGCTCCAATGTTTGCTGGTATCGTAGCGTGGTGTAATTAAACCCGTAACCGCGTTTTTAATTTCTGCAGAACCATGATGAATGAAGTAATGGCTATCGGGTACATTTCCCGTTTCCACGCCTTGCTTAAAGGCTTCATAAATCTGCCTGTACAATGGATTAAAAAATTCAACATCATCTAATTCGCGCAACACAAAATCCGATAGCGATTGGTTATCAACCGATTGATCGGCATAATTCAATAATAGCCGGATAGTTTCCTGCTCTTGTCGCTCCACCATGGTTTGAGCATCCACTTTGGTTGGTGCAACCTCTGCAATCGGCTCAACCGGAATTTGTGTTTCGTCACCATGCCGGAATTTGTCTTTCTCGGTCTTGCGCTTATCGCTGATCAGAATTTTGTTGAGTTCGCTCAACAAAACACTTTCTTGAATTTTTAATAGCGAGCTTGTTTCCTGA
>DPSB01000071.1 GCA_003537495.1 Cytophagales bacterium
GAAAATTATAGGCTAACTTAAACTCAATCCTTTTTCGATAAGCGTCAACGAAAGTAAAATCCTCATGATGCAATCCTTCTATATTTTGAAGCGACAGCATGTATCGATTTTGTCCTTTAAGCGTATCGCTTTTTACTTTTTCAGCATCGTGATAAACCCGAAAATCGAAACTTAATGACTTTGGACTAACCAATAAAAAAGAAAAATCCTTAATAGGCGTTTCCTGTTGAAAGTAATACGACTCCTGCGTACGTCCATTCATTTTGAGTGTGTACAGATATTCAATTTCACTTTCAGTTTCAACGCCTTCAATAGCAAAAATACGATAGGTGTTGTCAGACTTATCGTCTTTAACTTCTTTTAGATTCTTTTGATCAAATAAAGTTATTTTTCCATCCTTATTTATTGAACGAGCTTTTAGCAACACTATATCCTGAACATTGCGCATGGAAATATAAATCCTGTTGTGTCGTTCAATTGCGTTCGAAGTTTTAACACGAATTATCCGGTGGTCTGTTAAGTAGGTAATTAGGTTGTCACCTTCCCATCGGTACTGGTAACCACGGTATGATTTAAGAACGTACTCCTGAAAATTGTCTTCCTCTGATGTTAGTGAATATAATTTTCTGGCTGGGTCCCAGTCGTAGCTACCTGGTGTCTGCTGCGCAACAACATGGTTACCAAATACAAAAAAGACTATAATCGTTATTAATCTCATGAAGTTTTCTTTTTAAAAATAATCGATTCTTTATACGACTGACTGAGGACTTTTACCACTTTGTTCCATTCTTCAAATTGACTAGATGGCATTAATAATACATTATTCTCCAGATTAAAATTCATTAATACTGCTGAATCCATTTTACGATAGGTTACTGAAAAATTAATAACATCACTTTGTATGCTAGCGTTGGGTGGAAGGTATTCAATTTCGTATCCTTCTGGTATTTTTAACTCATATGTTTCCTGTACACTAAACCGATAGTCATTCTCAACAGGCACTTTTCTATCCAATTTAACAAGTTGGTTATAATAGAGTTTATAAAGGTTTAGGTTTATATAAATTTCCGAACCTACATAGGTGATATAATCATTGATACTAAAGTCATAGTCCAGAATTAAAGGATTATCTTTTGCTGTTAGATTGTGAATAGCATAATTGTTTAGAATAAACTTATTACTTCCCTTCTTCAACCACGATTCCACATTTTCCTTTTGCCGGCTTTCCACCGTTTTATTGAAGGCATAACTTGCAAAAACTTTCTGGTATCCAGTAAGATAAGCCTTACCCTTGCCCAACAAGGTATTGTGCTGAATTGATAAAGTAACAGTATCTATTTTCTGGTTAACCATTGCTGGCATTTCAGGTACTTTCTTTACCTCAAACTTATCTGTACCCAAAGCAATAAACGCTTCCTTTCCCTGGATCATAGATGAGGGAAAAGTTAACTGGGTGTGGTTACTTGTACCATCCAGAAAAAAGTAATTGTTACCTTCATCAATATACGTTGCAATCATGTGATTATCCACAGCAGGTGATGGTACCGTGCTATACTGATAGGCAATGTCGCGCGTACCGATCCAGGTATAATAACTTTTTATACCAAGCGATTTGAGTAAGCCAATGATCAAACTTGCCATATCTTTACAATCCCCATAGCGCTTTTCCAATACATAGCTGGGTTTATGTGGCACCAGTCCCCGCATACCGTCTTCAAATGCGACATAGCGCACATTATCCTGAACCCAATAAAATACTTTGCGAACTTTTTCAATCTCTGCATCACCTTCGTCCACTATTTGCTTGGCCATTTCAATAAGTTGTGAGGTTGGTTCTTCATCGATTGGATTTATTGTTTTAAAATACCACCTGTGCAAGTCTGTTAGATTTGAAAGTACCGGCACTGTTTTATTATTCGATTTTACTTCGGTTACTTGTGCTACAACCACTGGCACAAAATATGAATAACGAGGGCTCTGTTCTTCATTCTTTATAGCAGGTACGTTCTCCACCTTCCATTCATAATGCGCGAACCCGCTCTTTTCATACTGCCTGAATTGAATATACTTTTCCGGATCATTGAATACCTGCCATTTAATCGAGATTCCTTTAGGTACGCGAATTACAAACAGACCTTTTCTTTGCGATAAAAAATCCTGAAAATAGTATGGCGAAATAAATCGAGCATCGCGGTACTTTTCCGTATAGCTCCAATATGCCTGATTACCTTCGTGTGTTGCTGGAAACGATAACCGATAGAAATAAGAATCATCAAAAAAAATCGAAGCATCATCTTCCCGTTGTCGGGTAAGCCCACCCAATGGAATATCTTTATACTTCGACTTTTCCCATACGCTTGTTGCAGCCTGTATGTTTTCGATATCTTGAAAATGAGAACCATATACATGCATATCGGTTGCATTATCTGGTCTGTCTTTCAAAAACAATATTCGTTCTGTAACCTGTGCCGTGGCTGTAACAGAATCGCCTTTGGCTTCTAAGGTGATAACTTTATCTCTTTCCAGAAAAACTCCGCTTTCGTCCGGATAGAGTTGTTTCATTTCCTTCCATACCGGAGATTGTGCATAACCAAAATTTATACTTGTTAACCAGATTAAACACCCTACACACCAAAATTTATTCAACAGGCAATCCATACCAGAATTTTATCTCTTTAATTTTTTTTCCATTAGTATACTGTTCTGCAGTTCCTTGCAAATAACCCCAACTATAATTTCGTACCCATACCAACCTACCAAGCCCATCATAGCTTTCCCATTTACCATGGCTATCATCTCTATTATAAAATTCTTTTTGTTTTATCTTTCCGTCAGAATGATAATACGTTTGTTGACCTTCGAAATCTCCATACCAATACCTACGTTCGAAAAACATTTTTCCATTTGGATAGTATGCCTTGGCTATACCCATTAATTTTCCGTTCTTAAAATTCTCCTCCAATGCGGGTTTCCCATCAGGGAACTTCGCCAGAATTACGCCATTTCCGTAAAACTCAATCCAGTCATTGCTTGCCGGAAGTCTATATGAAATTATGTCACCCGCGTTATACATTTTTTCAAGAATGAGTTGACCATCGTAGCTATAATGCTTACTTACACCTTGTTTTTCACCATCCAAATATGGTATAGTTGAAGCGACTTTACCGTTATCGTAAAAATAAGTCCAGACACTATCGCGCTTATCATTAAAATAATGACCAACCACTTCTCTCGTCCCATCTTCAAAAAACCATGTCCATGTTCCCTCAGAATTTCCATCGTTATACATTCCAGAATTTTCTAATCCATGAAATATAGAGAAGCGTTGGGCTAATCCAGTAAGCTTTCCGCGGCTATAGTTACGGGCTGTGAATAGTCGACCGTCTGGATAATGAATTGTACTTTTACCATGCATCTTACCACACAAAAAATTAAAACGCTGATTATCTTTACCTGAAGGATAATTTATACTTGCAGCAACTTTGTTACCTTCTTTGCTAAGTTTGCTGATTGCAGTCCCTTCCTGATTAAAAATAACCATATCATCCGCGTTACCATCTCTGTGAGTGGTGATTTCAAAAGGAGTGCCCTCTAGTGAATAGTAATAAGACTTACCAGTAAGTTTATCATTAAGAAAATATTCATCAGCACGTTTTTTTCCGTTTGGATGATATGAAACCCATTGTTGTTGAGCGTTTCCGTACTGATACCAGCCTTGCACATTTGGTTTACCATCGCTGTAATAGGATTGGTACGGCCCGTGCTGTGATCCATTTTCATAATACAATGTTACTTTTACCGATTGATCAGGATAATACTCTTCTACTTTACCATGAATCTGGCCATCCAGATACTCGTAAACAGACTCAATAACACCCGCGCGGGAATAGTATTTACAGGTACCGGTGGCTTTGCCGTCTTTATACCTGTATTCGGTGCGCACCTGTCCGGTTGGATAATAGGCCTTACCCACCAATTCGCCATTGATCTCGCTGAAGTTACCTAACTCCTTCCCGTTATTGTCTACATAGACTATAGTTTTCGGTGCACCTTGTTCAAAACTAAACTTACTGTGCATCTTGCCAGCAGCGTAATATACTTCTTCCACTAGTTCACCACCTTCATCGTAAGTCTTTGTCTGAATCAATTCCCCCAAGCGATTATAAATTTTAAAAATGCCTGTTGCTATGTCATTCGTATAAGTACCTTCCTCACTCAGATTCCCATTGTCGTGGTAAAACTTCATAATTCCGATTGCCTTACCCAATTTATAGTTGCCTTGCACACTAATTTTGCCGTTTTGATGATAGCGATTATATACACCATCCAGTTTCCCGTTATTATAATTGATTTCTAACTGTCGAGTTCCATCTTCGTAAAAAGTTTTTGTTACTCCATGAAGGCTATCACTGGAAAAATTATATTGTTCAATCACTTGTCCTGTTTCCGTATAAATCTCGCCTTTACCATCCCTTACTCCAGCCTTATAATTAAGCCGTTCTCGTACTGCGCCACACTCGTAATAAATTATTACTTCGCCATTAGCCTTGCCATCTTTTAAAATATATTGCTGCGAAGGTTTTCCATCTTTGGTGAGACGCTCATACAATCCTGTTTCATGATTCTCTGATACAATCTTATTACCCAAGTTGTTATAATACTGCCATGTTCCCCTTTTATTTCCCTGGTCATCAAAATTACCGCTCGCCTTTAGAGTTCCATTTGCATGGTAAAAATGCCACAATCCCATTTCATCGCCTTTTGCATTTTTCATACCAATAGATTCTAATCTTGACTCATCATCA
>DPSB01000192.1 GCA_003537495.1 Cytophagales bacterium
CCCGGAAAAACAAAGGCTGGAAAAATAGAAAAGAAAGGCGTTAAGAATAAATACATAAACCAACCCCAGCCACCTTTTATGAACAATCCAAAAAAAGCAAAGATGCCGAGGAAGGCATAGATGCCCAACCCAATAAGAATGCGGGCCGTAGTTGAAAGTTCACCTATTTCGTTACTATCAACTGCTGAGTACTCGCCACCAATTGCTTTGGTTATTGCTGTGATGGCTGCCGTTACACCACCATCAAAATCGGCTCTGCGAAAAGCGGGTGCCATCTCGTTGCGGATAATTCGGTTTGAAAGTGCATCGGTTAATACACCTTCCAAGCCATGCCCAACTTCAATACGCATTTTATGATCGTCAACCGCAATCAGTAACAGCACACCATTATCTTTATCCTTCTGGCCCAGCTTCCACTTTTCCGCTACGCGTAAAGAATATTCTTCAATTGATTCTCCATCCAAAGATGAAATAGTAAGAATAGCAATCTGGTTTGAGGTTGAATCTTCATAGGCTTTTAGTTGTGCCTCCAATGCTTCAACTGTTTCATGCTTTAGTACATGTGCATCGTCATGCACGCGCGTTCCCCACAACTCAGGCACTGGTTTTTGTGCCAGGGCAAAACCTGAAACAAACAGAAACAACAGGAAAGATAATCGCATCATGCAATCTATTCTTAATACAGTTTTACCACGAATCACTTGAGCCTCCGCCACCGGAAAATCCACCGCCACCAAAATCGCCACCCCACGAACCGCCCGAAGAACCGCGCCCGCCACCTAACATACCACCCAGCATCGCGGCCGTCCAGTAACCGCCCATGCCACCACCACCGCCACGGTTTTTGCGCGACATCAATAAGATTATCAAACCAAGAAAAATTAATGTGCTCCACGATGATTTCTTACCGCGCTTTCGCGGAGTGGGATTATCATTCGTGTATTCACCGGCTACTGCTTTTATAATGGCTACCACACCGGCTTGAATTCCGGCTTCATAATTTCCCTGGCGGAAGTAAGGCGCAACTTCATTCCGGTTGATACGACTGCTTAAGGCATCTGTAAGAACACCTTCTAAGCCATAACCCACTTCAATGCGCATCTGGCGTTCTTGCATCGCAATAAGAAAAAGTACACCGTTGTCTTTTCCTTTCTGGCCCAACTTCCATTCTTCAAACACACGCACAGCATAGCCGTCAATGTCTTCACCTTCCAGCGAGGGCACAATCAATACAGCAAGTTGGGTTGAAGTTGAATCGCGATGGGCTTGCAACAACGCTTCCATTTGCGCTTTCGCAGATGCGGAAAGAACATTTGCTTCGTCATGCACCCACACGGCATTGTGTGGCGGAACTGCACGCTGGGCTAGCCCCGTAAAACCAACGGCTACCAGCATCAGCAGAACTAAAAATCGTAGTGAAGAAAAACCTTTCATGCGAACGTTATTCCAGGCGTAAATCGTCTTTCAACTCGTTCACATCGTCAGGCGTGATTACAAATCCTTTCTCCAACAGCAAATCGCCACAGCGCTTAATAGCCGATACGATACCATCAGTAATATGACCTTGCTTTACGTTTTCAATAATTACCTTAACCATACCGTCCCACTCTTTCTGATCCACCACTTTGCTGATGCCCTTATCGGCCATTACAATTACCTCGTGTTCAAAAAATGAAATGAAGATCATGATGCCAGTGCGCTGGCGGGTGTTGAATACTTCTTCTTCGAGGAATGCACTTTGTGCCCGCTTAAACGTGGCCGAATCCATGTAGGATTGACTAAGCATCAGTCGCTTAACAAAACCGAGGTAATTTGCTTTGATGGCTCCAACCACTCCGCCCAGTACAACCAACGTAAAAATCAAAACCGGATCGTACACGGCAAGGCTTGGCACGTAGCGATCAAAAATCACGATAAGTGCAAATACCAATGCGGCACCTATAAGGGCGGCCCGAAAATTGGCAATGGTATAATGACTGCTCTTTTCTACAAACACAGGCACAATCTCACCTGAGATTTTACTCTCGGCTTCTTTCACAGCGTCTTTAATGCGCTGCAGGTCTTGTTGACTAAATCGATCTTGAATTGCCATAGCAATGGTGTTGAGGGAAACAAAGATAGGAGAAAACAATTTCCTTCCGGCAGTTGGTTGCAAATAATCAGTTTGCACCAATCAAGGTAAATGCGCCCCAGTAATAAGGTTGCGGATATTCCTGCTTTGTAGTTTGCATAGCATGCCGGTATGCTTCTGAAATATTGTTGGTGCGCAAATACTGTTCATAGAATGCATCCATAAACGTAACAGTGGCTTCGTCACTTATCTTCCACAACGAACCCATAACCGATCTAGCACCAGCCAATTGAAAGGCTCGTTGCAAGCCCCAAACGCCTTCACCACTTTGAATTTCGCCCAAGCCGGTTTCGCATGCGGAAAGTACTACTAATCTTGTATCTGGTAAATCGAGTTGGGTTACTTCGTACGCGGTAAGAAATCCATCTTCATACA
>DPSB01000484.1 GCA_003537495.1 Cytophagales bacterium
TTTACTGGAACTTCATTTACAGGAATACCCGCCCAAGCTGCACGAACCAACACTTCAATTTCAAATTCGAATTTACGGGTGAGGAACGTAAACTTTTGCAATCGCCTTACCGGATATAGGCGATAGCCACTCTGCGTGTCGTTTAGTTTTGTTCCGGTTTCAAACCAAAACCAGAAGTTGGAAAAGTTTCTACCGAAGTTACTTTTACCGGGAACGCTTGCCTGATTCATGTTTCGTTCGCCAATCAAAAGGCTTTGTGGATTCGCATCCAAAGTGTGGATGAATACGGGCAGATCATCGGCAAAATGTTGCCCGTCCGAATCAATGCTGATGGCATAATCAAAACCTAACTCCACCGCCTTCTTAAATCCTTGTCGCAACGCAAAGCCCTTGCCTTTATTAGGTGAATAGCTTACTACTGTAATGTCTGCAATTTTTTGGAGTATAGATGAAGAAGAGTCAGTGGCCCCATCATTTATAACAATAACATCGGCACAATAGGTTTGAACTCCCTTTACAACCGCTTCCAATGTAAGCTCATTATTATACGTGGGTATAACCACGCACACCTTGCGATCGCGAAAAGCCTTAGTTGTATCCATGCTTTACAAAGGCTCCTTTGAATTTAAAAAAGATAGTACTTTCTAAAGAAATAGTGGCTTGCACAACATGCTCATGTTGCTGTAACAAATACGTAATCTTAATGTTTACCTCCGGATTGATCTCGGGGTTAATAACCGATAGAAACTTTATTGAATCAGCAGTAGTCAATTGTAATGATTGGGTTGTTACTTGTTCAACAAGTTCGCGCGTAAGTTGCACCATACACACACCCGGCACAATGGGCAAGCCCGGAAAGTGTCCCTTAAAAATAGAATGTTCTTTATTGAAACAAATGGTGGCATTGATTAAACCATCGCCCGATTCTTGTTTGACTACCGTATAAAAATCATTCATCAACATCTTTATCAAATTTGGTGAGACGAATAGTCATGTTAAACGTATAGTGAGTAATTAAAATTGAATCCGGTTGCGCAGGTTCTTTTCCCGCTAAAGAAACAGACACTTTTCTTTTTCGTTTGGATCCAATTTCAAGATTGCCGTGCGAGGCACAATCGGAATTAACAATAAAATAAATTTTCTCGCCATCGCGTTCAACCCCGGCATACTTCAGTGAATTGTGTTGCCAACTCCGTAGCGGTTGATTAAATGGCAAGCCAAGCATCAATTCAAAATCCTTGCGTAAAGTTTCAATCACTGGCTTCTTGTCAAGTTGTGTAATTACCGACACCACCTGAAAAGAACCATCGGGCTGAAATTTAAAATCAAAGAAGGTTGCACCAGCTTCGTTGGTAAAGACTAATCTATATGAAGCATCGGGCATCTTCTTTACTACCAATAATCCACTCAGGTGTTTACCGATTACATCGATGCTAGCCGTGTACCAGGTTGTGTTAAGTTTTGCCGGCTTCGTGTCTTCTACACATGGGTTTAGTACTTCGTTTTTAGTAAGGCCTTTGTAGTACGAAGCGCAGCCCGCCAGAAAACACAAAACACTAAAAAGAAAATACTTCATCGGGCAAAGCCATGTTTACTTTTTTATTGGATAATGAGATGATGGTTTTATCGCCACCCGATTCATTTAGTTCGATGATATGCGGAGAATTATCTTTTTTATCCACCGTGATCAAAATGGTGCTGAAAAACTGTTGCAGATTTTTGGAAGTTGGAGTCAATTCAAGCAGGTAATAACTATCGTTTTCAAAAACACGATTAGAGAAATCTTTACTTTCCAGCAAGGAGCCTTGCATACAATCAATCATAATACGATTTACCTGTTGTAGCAATTTATTAGAACGAGCACTCATGCGGGTTTCTTTCTGAGCATCCTTAACCAACATGTTATCACCATTAATAATCATCTTGTACAAAAAAGGCGTAGTGTAATCCATCCGCACTTTATCAGTTTGCTTAAACCAGAGTGTACCTTTTGAAGTAATGGTTTCAGTAAGGGCAACCAGTGTTTTCTTTTGTGTAAAGTCGGCTTTAATATCTTTTACCGCGGCAGCGGCTACCGTAAAATTTTTCCGAAAGTCTTCCACATCGCGCACCGGTTTATAACCCGGATAAGAGGGCTGAAAAAACAAAAGTCCAATAACACAAAACGAAACAAGCACTTTTTCCATCGTAGCCCAAAGTTACCGATAAGGTTCTTCATTTAGTAATTCATCCAACCTTACAAAAACCAAACCGTTTTGGTGCGCATATTGTATCAGTCTGGGCAACACCTGAATAGTAATTTCACTATAATCATGTAACAGCACAATATCGCCACCTTTTAGCGAGCGCGTTATTCTTTTGTATAGCTTGTATTGATCGCGGATTATTGTATCGAACGAGCGGATGCTCCAGCCTATAAGTTGATATTTACCTTGCCCTATGGCCTCAGCAATTGTGGGATTAGTTACGCCATACGGTGGTCGAAAAAACAGGGGTTGTTTGCCAATTACTTGTTCAATTTGGGTGTTGGTTTTCTCCAACTCCGACACCACATGTTTTAATGATGAAAAACCCATAACGGGTGAATGGTGAAAAGTATGATTACCAATCAGGTGGCCTTGCTCATGAACTTGTTTCAATACATGAGGGTGTTGCGCCACCCGCTGGCCAATACAAAAAAAGGAAGCTTTGATTTGATATTGAGCTAATACGTTTAGAATACGTTCGGTTTGGTTCGGCAGCGGACCATCATCAAACGTAAGCGCTATTTTATTGGAAGCGCGGTCGCCTTTATATTTTACAGGGGTAAAAAATTGCGCAGAGAGCACAAACGATCCGTAAACACAAATAATAATATCAACACAGAATAAAGACACATACCACGCCCAGTGAAAATCAAAAAAAATATCTATCACCACAAAAGCGGACAGCAAAACAATGAGCATGATATTCAATTTCTTAAACCCACTCATGCCGTAAGCAAAATAAGAGAATGATGTTGTCCATACGTGTTGTAAATCAACAACGTTTTAACGGGTGTGTTTAAGCCATGCAAAACAGAAACAGGAACCGTTTGATACTTTAGGATTGTGTATGCCAAAGCAGTAGCAAAAGCAGCTGATGTGCTGTACTCACCACATAAATGTTTATACGCCCCAACAGCCTTACCTGCAAAACGTGCCTCAATCAGTTGATCGTAAAACAAATCGCTTTTCTGATCACCATTCTTTCCTGTAAGTAAAAAGTCGATGGCATTTGTATCAAGTTGATTCTGCTTCAGAAAATTATCAAGGTGTTGAAAAGCCTGCTCTGTACTTGACGCCATAAATGTATGCACATCAGCTATTGCAACAGCACGCTCGCCCGCTCCGCTCAGCATAAAAAAGGCTGCGCCCTCGCCTGCCCAGGTTCCATCTCCTGCCGGGGAAATCAAATAGGGCGTGTTTTCTTTTCTGTACTTATTAAACCGGCTATGGATTGCATGGCCGGCTTTGGTTAATTCATCCACACCACCCGTAAGGATAGTTTGCGCGGGATTATCGGTTAACAACATGCCCGCATCCAACAACGCATGCTCAAATGAAAATGCACCATGCACATACGTTTGGTTGTAACCCCGACAATTCTGCAACAGAGCAATTTGTGCCGCAATAGTGTTGTGTGTGGATTGCATGAACGGTGTAGGGTTTAGTGCCTCCTCCTTCAGTTCAATAATTTTGGTTAAGAAAGTTGCCGTGTCTTCTAAGCAACCATAAGCCGTACCGGCAATAATTGCATCGGGTTTTGAAGCACCAGCCTTTACAGCCATCAATGCAGCTGTTGTTCCCATCTTCATAATCCGGCTCATGCGTCTGAGGTGCGGTGGTTGAATCCATTGCGTGTAATCCGGCTCAATACAAGTCAGGTAATTTTCATCAACGCGTGGTAACTGCCACTCTCCGCTTGCTTGCAGCGAAGGCGAAATAATACCCACCGTATTGATGTATAATTTCATTATACCTAAGATCTTGAAAAAATTAACGATGAACAATTTCCACCAAAGCCAAATGAGTTGCTCATTACATGGTTTACAGTTTTATGCTCAAACTTTGTTTGTGGCGTTAAGTTTACCTCTGGCATAGTGGTTTCAAATCTTAAATTGGCAAACACACATTGATGTTCAATAGCCATTACAGAAAACACGGCCTCTAACCCACCGCAGGCACCCAACGTGTGGCCGGTAAAAGATTTGGTAGAACTCATTGCCGGCATTTTCTCCGCAAACAAACGTGCAATGGCCGTGCCTTCCGAAAGATCATTATTTAAAGTACCCGTTCCATGCAAATTGATGTAGTCAATTTCACTTGTTGCAAGGCCCGCCATGGTTAATGCATTTTGCATAGCTGCAAACGAACCTCTGCCATCGGGTGACGAAGCGGTTTGATGATAAGCATCGTTGGTATTGGCAAACCCTGTAAGTATTGCCTTGGCTTTTAGATTTTCTTCTTGCAGCACACGACTGGAAACCAAAACGACAAAACCAGCACCTTCGCCCAGGTTTAATCCCTTACGCGATGCATCAAACGGTTGACAAAGTTCATCCGACAAAATCATCAGACTTTTAAAACCATTAACAACAAATCGCGTAAGCGAATCGGTGCCACCCGCAATTACAACATCCAGTTTATTTTGGCGAATCAATCGTGCGCCCAGCATAATTGCGTTAGCTGACGATGAACACGCAGTATTGATGGTAGTTGTAAAATCAGTAATGCCCAATGCTTGCGCAATCAGATCGGTGGTAGCGCCACAACCGTGATGAATCACATCACTCAGAATTCCTTGTGTATTATCTTTTAAAAAATCCGGAAAAAATATTTCGGTACGATCCATACCGCCAACTGTTGTGGCCGAGATAAATCCGGTGCGCCATTTCTTAATATTCAGGTTGCTGTCGGCAATTGCCTCGCGGGCAGCACAAATACCCAAAAGTGCAGTCCGGGTAATGAGTTTAGTTAATCCGGCCTGTGCAGCAAGTTGTTCGTTAGAAAGTTTTACTTCGCCTACTGGTAACGTACTGTTATAGATGGATGACAGCGAGGAAAGCGGACGAATGCCATGCGTAGAATTTTTTAATGCCCGAAAACTGGTTGCATACGAGTGGCCAATAGCCGATAAAGCTCCTGCGCCCGCTACGTAAACTCCCGAACTCAAGCGGCAGCTTGGTTGGCGCGAACGTACTCAGCAATGCTACGCACCGATTTAAAAATCTTAGGCCCATCCTGTGCGTTTGCAATTTTTGTATTGTGTTTCTGCTGCAACAACACAATCAACTCCAGTGCATCTATGGAATCCAAACCGAGGCCCTCTACAAACAGAGGCTGATCATCTCCAATATCTTCGGGCTTGAGGTGTTTTAAGTTCAACGCTTCAATGATCTGCACTTTCAGATCGGCCATCAACTGTTCCATAGTGAAATTTATTGTCGGTATAGTTTTTCAAGTTCGGTGGCGGTGTGTGGCAAGGCCAATCCGCGTTTGCTATTTTCTACCAAATATAAGAAAACGTTGTGCTGCCCACCCAGCACATCTACCCAGCCTGCTAAACAAACTTCAGTTTTATTTTGGTTCAGCACCTGATGCAAGTAAGAAGCCATTAGCCGGGCGTTAAATTCAGGAGTAACAAAAAAAGCATTCTCGCCTTTTATGCCATGGCGGATGCAAAGCTCGCCCATAACAATATTAGCCAGCGTATAAACAAACAACGAAGGACTGGCCGCGGTTTGGGTTGACGCTTCAAATCGGATGTCGGTATCGAGGCTGGCATTTGCATTAGATAGTACAATCGATACTGTTTCAGGTTTGTACAATTGAATGGAGTATTCTTTCAACAAAATTTCTGCTGCCAGAAACCCAAGCTTGGATTGATTGTCCATTTTATAAAACCTGGGATAGTTTGCCTGAAGGCGATCGTACAAGGCGATTAAAAAATCATCAAAAGATGATTGGGTCAACGAAAATTTTTCGCTGGGTGTTAGTATCTGTTGATTTCGTATTATGCAGTAGCTGGTAATGGTCATGATTGCTGCAAAAATTTATCGCGCGCATCAATCCTTTTTATCAATCCTTTTATTGCCTTGGCAGGATCGGCTACAAATGGGTTGGTTTCATCCCACACGTAACCGGCCAGCACCGAAGTAATCTGACTTTTAAATAAGGGATCTGGATTTTTTGCAAAGAATATCTTTTCCAAACGACCATCGTACCACGCAGCCACAAACTCACGAAAAGTATTTACACCTTTTTGAAGTTTATCGGTGTAGTGTTGGTGCCAATCAAACACCTCGCCTTTTAGTTTACGGATTACAAGTTTACTGGCTAAATGACTGGATACAGCCGCGAACATTACACCCGATGAAAAGATTGGATCAAGAAACTCTGTTACGTTTCCGGTAAGTACATATCCTTTTCCGAAAAAAGTATTTGAAACAGACGACCAGCTTTCCAGTTTACGTGGTTCAAATACTAATGGCGCATCACCAAATCTTTTTTGTAAGTGTGGTAATCCAGCTACAAGTGCTTTAAACTGTTCATTCAAATCACCAGGATAAGCAGCAAAAAACTCGTGGCTACCTACAAATCCCACGGAAGTGGTACCGTTGGCAAACGGAATAATCCACACCCACACAGCCGGAGCATACACTACAATGATGATGCGATTGGGTTCGTCAAACTCCGCGCGATGAATATCTTTTACATGCGCAAAAATTGCTTTGCGCGGATCGAGCGTAGAGGGTTTCTCTAATTTGAATAAGCGAGGAATTACTTTACCGTAACCGCTCGCATCAATAATAAAACGCGCTTCAATTTCTTCGGTGCGCCCATCTGTATGTTGCACTGTAGTAACTGATGTTTCATCTTCACGAATAGTTATTTCGGTAACAGTGGTTTCGAAATTGACAGGCACACCTTGCTTTTGTACTTCGGTAGCCAATGCCATATCAAACTCTGCGCGCGGCACTTGCCACGTCCATTTCCAACCAGCAGTAAACTGTTCGGCAAAGTTGTAATCGGCTACTTCATAATCGCCACGCACAAACTTAGCCCCAAACTTCTCCTGAAAGTTTTTCTGTTTTATTGCATCAAGTAGATTTGCTTCTTCCAACACTTCCATGCAGCGCGGCAATAAACTTTCACCAATTACAAAGCGTGGAAATTTTTCGCGCTCTACTACACGCACCTTAAACCCGGCCTGATGCACCAAGGCAGAAGCGATACTTCCCGCGGGGCCGGCACCAATTACCAATACATCTGTTTTACTTTGCATAACTTATTCTTGCTCAAGAATGAGTGCTGCATTACAGCCCCCAAATCCGGATGCGGTTTTTAAAATTCTTTTTTGTGATTGTGACCTAACTCCTTGCGTAATGTTGAGCGGAACAGAAACACCGTGAGCTGTATATCCTTTTGTATCGACTGTTTCGTTCTGCAACATACCTTGCATAGCCATAATGGTTTCAATAACTCCGGCCGCACCCAGTGTATGGCCGAAGTATCCCTTTAATCCCGTAAGGGGAATTTGATTGAGCCCGGCTAATGTTAACGCTTTAGCTTCCATCTCATCGTTAAACAAAGTTGCTGTTCCATGCCCTGAAATAATATCAACTTGTTTTGCAGTAAGTTTCGCTTGCATGAATGCTTGCGCGATGGCGCTGGCCAGTTCTTCTCCGGTGCGCGATGGCCCCGAGATGTGATTGGCATCGTTGCTTAGGCCAAAGCCGGTAAGTTTTATTTTACGACCTGTCTGAAATGATTCCGGTTCTGTAGTCAATAACAAAGCGCCAGCTCCTTCGCCCAGGTTAATACCTGAACGATCCTTATCAAACGGTTTGCAAGGTTCGCTGCTCATGGCTTGTAAGCATTGAAAGCCAGAAATAATAAACGGACTAAGTACATCGGCACCTACCACAAGTGCGTGATCGTATTCGCCATTTTGTAAAAAGCGTTTGGCCGTAATCAACGCCAGCACACCTGAAATGCAGGCATTAGAAACAACCAACGAATTTTTTAACCCCAGTTGTTGCGTAACATGCGAGGCCGTTGTATGCAAAGCCAACCGCGGATGATTGGGATCGTTTTTAAGTAACTCAATATTCCCCTTGGTAGTAGAAAGAATAAAAAGTGTTTTATCGGGCGGAAGTGTTGTTTGTTTTACGATTGGTTGAGCAGCCTGCAACACCAGATTTTCAAAACGGGTATTGGTACTTGTTGCTTGTAAATTGGCGATAGTGGAAGCATAAAACGGAGAATCAGTTAACTCAGTTTTAGTAATACCACTTTTACCCGCACGAACGTTTTGATAGTTAGCTGTTGTGGTTTCACCTAATGGAGAAATCATATTATCGCCTACTACCCATACCGTTTTCATACTCGCCATTTGGTTTTCCATTGTTCAAAAAAAGGCGGAGTAATAAGTTGAAGCTCAAATGTTTTGGCATCTACAAAAACCTGTGTGGTAGAACCGGTTGCAACACGCGCATTATTTTCGGCCTGCGTAATTTCGTAGTCAAAGATAAGTTTGGCAGCAGCTACCGTTCGATAAATAGTATGAATGACAATACTTTCGCCATAGCGCAACGGTTTTTTATAATCGCATTGCACCGATACAATGGGTACTACTATACCCTGCTTATGAAAGTCGAGGTACGAAATACCAAACTCTTTACCAAAAGCTTCGCGGCCATCTTCAAAGTAGCGGATGTAATGGCCGTGCCATACAATACCCAATGGATCGGCTTCATTAAAACGAACGGGGACAATAGTTTTATAGCTAGGCACGATCCTGGGGTTTAATAAATATTTTCATCTGGCACGAGCAGAGTTCGCGCATATCTTGTTTGGTTTGGGCCTGGATAATAATCACCTCAAAAACTCTATTAACTACAGCGATAGAAGTTGTGAGCACAGCACCCACATTTGGAAACTGGTTTATTCTTAAATCGTTGATGGAAGCGATGAAACCTACGGGTGTGGCCACGCCTTGTTGTTGCGCGAGATAGCCCGCCTGCGCTGCGGCTGTTTGTGCTATGTTTTCGATAAGCCCGGCTTCAGTAAGAAAATTGTTTTCAACAAAAAGTGTATTGCTCCGGATTTCAAATCGGGTAATAGCGCGTTCGGTTGAGGCTTCCAGCAATTCATCTACCATTACAATAGGTGCCCGCTGCGGAAGAAACTTTTCAATATGGGGTTTACCAACTAACACAGGTTATTTTTTCTCCCAAAAGTTATAATAATTAAACCATTGTTCGGGGTAGGTTTTCATTTTTACTTCCAGCTCGCTCACATATAATTGCATAAGCCGCTGGGTGTACGCTTGCTTCGATTCATCTTCCGTCCTACTAATAGGCTTGCTCCCAAAAAAGTGATAATGCTTGTTGGTTTCTTTAAAAGCATAAACAATCGAAACCGGAACGTGAAAAGCTGCGGCCAGAGTAAAAGGCCCGTTGGGGAACAAAGCTTCTTCGCCCAAAAACCGAACAGGAGTAGTTTTGGTTATGTCCATAAAGCGATCGGCATGTATGCACACCATTTCATTTTTCTGAAGTGCTTCGCCAATAGCATACACGTGCGAGAAATCTTCTTTTATCACAATCGCATTAAACTTGCGGTTACCGGTAACCTGCTGCAGGTAATCTTTTATCTGTTGATGTTCGCCATCAAACATCACCACATTCATAGTTGTTTTTATTCGTTCCAAAAAATGCCCGGCCACTTCCCAATTGCCCACGTGGGCACTTAATAAAATTCCACCTTTCTTTTGTGATGCAATAGCGAGCAGATTTTCTTCGCCATCAAAATGGTAAGTAAACTTGTTTTGAATGCCAGCCATAATCACAATCTTATCTAACAAGGTTTGCCCAAACCTATAATAGTTGGTGTACACACTGAACAAAGCCTTTACTTTAGAATAGCCCTGTCGCAACCGAAAGTATTGGTAAATATGCTTGGATGATTTTAGCGAGAATAGAAAATAATAAAGGGCAACGAAGCGAAGCAACGCATACCCTGGTAGTAAACCTGCGTTTTTGCATAGGGCCACAAATATGCTGTATCCCAGTTTGGTTCCGCGCGATTTTCCCTGCCAGGCAGGCATAATTAGGATGGCACTTTTTCAGAAATGCGTTGCTGTACGTAATCGTAGAAATTTTGGAATGTAACAATCGACATGAAGTCTTCTGGTTTGACTTTAAAGCCGAAGTTGCTTTCGATTACTACCACCAGATCAATATAATCCAGACTGTCGAGTTCCAGCGTCTCTTTCAGGTTGGCATCGGGTGTGATTTTTTCGGGACTTACCTCAAACTCTTCAACCAAAAAACCGTTGATTTTCTCAATTAATTCCACTTTTTCCATCAATTCTGCTTATACTTTTTTTACAATAAGCGTTGAGTTGGTGCCCCCAAAGCCAAACGAATTCGACAAAAATACATCAATATTTTGATTCCGGGTTTTAGCTATAACATTCAACCGGGCAGAATGTTCATCGGGGGTTTCAAAGTTAATATTGGGTGCAATAAACGATTCCTGCATCATCAACATACTGTAAACGATTTCACTGGCTCCAGCCATCCAGCACTCGTGGCCGGTCATGGCTTTAGTGGAACTTACGGGAGTTTTACAGGCTTCAAAAATATCCGCAATAGCACCTGCCTCGCTGGCATCGCCTGCGGGCGTGCTGGTAGCATGGGCATTAATGTAGTCGATGTCTTTGGCTTGCAAACCAGAGTTTTGCAAGGCTCTTTGCAGCGATCGGGCCGGGCCCTGCACACTTGGGTTAGAGATGTGTTGCGCGTTGGACGAAAATCCATAGCCAATCACTTCAGCTAAGATGGGGGCACCGCGTTTTACAGCCGATTCATAACTTTCCAGAATAACGGTGGCCGCACCTCCGCTGGGCACCAGGCCATCGCGGTCTTTATCGAACGGGCGCGAAGCTGCAGTAGGATTATTTTCACGAATGGAGAAAGCTCCAAGCGCATCAAAATTTCCCATCGAGTAGACGTTGGTTTCCTGTGCGCCTCCGCAGATGATGGCATCTTGTAAGCCCTGTTGAATTAAAAGGTAAGCCATACCTATCGCATGCGACCCACTGGCACAGGCGGCACTAATCGTAAAATTTACCCCCTTGATTTTAAATATCGTGGCGAGGTTCATACTCACCGTTGAGTTGAGTGCCTGAAATACTGAACCCGAACCCACCAACATCGTATCTTTCTTTTCGCGGATAATATCGGTGGCTTCAATTACCGGCTGGGCCGAGCTGTCGTTTCCATAAATAATTCCCAACTCATTCGCTTCCAGGTAATCACCATCAATGTGTGCTTGCGCTAATGCTTCGAGGGTAGCTACGTAGGCATATTCGCCTTGCTCGGGTAACATAATACGTGCACGCCTGTCGAGCACACCTTTTAACGAAGGCCGTTCAACAAATCCGGTAAGAGCAGAACGATAGCCCATTTCTTTTCTTTTAGGATCGAATATTATACCCGATTTACCCTGAAAGAGAGATGCTCTAACTTCTGCCAAGTTTTTACCGATGCAGGAGTAAATTCCAAGACCCGTTATAACTACTCTATTCATTTCTAAACACTTAACACCGAATTTTCAAAACTAACCTATTTGAACATTCTAAGCCTTTCAAACTCCAAACAAAATTTACAACAACCCACCATTAATGTGAATCACACTACCTGTAACATACGATGCCTGAGGCGATGCCAGAAAAGCCACCACATCGGCCACCTCATCCACTTCGCCAAAGCGCTGCATGGGAATCATTTTCTTTAGTTCATCTTCTTTTAAATCGTGCGTCATGTCGGTTTTTATAAAACCGGGGGCTACGGCATTTACGGTTACATTTCTTCTGGCAACTTCCTGGGCCAATGCTTTGGTGGCGCCAATTACGCCTGCTTTAGCAGCCGAGTAATTTACCTGGCCGGGCATTCCTTTTACACCGGATAGTGAAACCACATTTATAATACGACCATAACGCTTGGTGAGCATGCCATTCAGCACGGCTCGCGTTACAAAATAAAATCCGTTAAGGCTTGCACCCAAAACATCCTGCCATTGCTCGTCCGTCATCCAGATCATAAGCGTATCCTGGCGTATGCCGGCATTGTTCACCAGCACCTCAATATGCTTATCGGGATTGGCAGCAGTCCATTTTTCCAGTTGCTGAGTTACGGCTTCTTTATCCGACACATCGAATTTAATTAAAGCTGCCGTTACGCCACATGCTTCCACCAGTTGTGCCGTGCGTTGGGCTTCGACATCATTGCTGCGGTAGTTAACCAGAATATGGTAACCCTGCTTGGCCAGTTTAATGCAGATGGCCCTGCCTATGCCGCGCGATCCTCCGGTAACTAAAGCAAACTTCATGGGTATGTATTTAAAACGAGTAAGTACCTAATGTATTTAAATATTCGCTCACCTTCTTAATGTCGGTATAGCGGGGTTTGTCATCTGTAATTACTTCCGAAATCTTCCGCACCTCTTCGTACACGTTTCGTGTTGCGGTAGAAAGTCGAGGCTGGCATTTCAGGTAGTCGATGGCCTGCACCAGAGCCAACAACTGCACGGCCAGTACATTAAAACTGTTGTCGATTACTTTTTTGGTAAGCAAGGCAGCATTGCAACCCATGCTTACAATATCCTGATTATCGTTATTGCTGGAGATACTGTGTACATACATGGGGTTAGCCAGAGTTTGATTTTCGGCAACTGTTGAAGTTGCCATAAATTGTAAGCCTTGTAGTCCAAAATTTAAACCACGTGTACCTAGATTAATGAATGGCGGAAGATGTTGATTAAGGCGATCGTTCAATAAATAATTGAGTTGTCGTTCGGAAAGCATGGAAAGTTTTACCAAGGCGATCTTAAGTTTATCCATAGCCAGCGAAACATAATCGCCATGAAAGTTGCCACCGTGATATACATTTTCCTGCACGTGATCTACTACCGGATTGTCGTTGACTGAGTTGACTTCGTTTTCTAACACAGCTTTTACTTCCAACCACGTGTCGTGAATGGGGCCAAGAATTTGCGGCACACAACGCAGTGAATAATACTCCTGCACTTTGTCGGTAAACACGGCCTCATTAATTTTTTTATGATATAAATGCTCCGGTCGCTTGCGTACAAGTTTGCTATCGTGCAACCAGGTGCGCATGTGTTCTGCAATAGTGGCTTGTCCGGGGTGGTGCTTGGCGCGATTGAGTTCCAACGAAAAATGATCGTCAAACGATTTCATCAGTTCATTGGTGATGCTGGAAAGAATTACCGAACACGTAAGCAAACGCTTGGCGAGGATCAGGTTAACCATGCCCACACCTGTCATGGCCGAAGTACCATTCATTAAACCTAATCCTTCACGCAAGTGAATTTGAAGTGGCGCAATGTTATGTTGTTTGAATACCTCACTTGCAGGTTGTTTCCTTCCTTCATAAAACACTTCTCCTTCGCCAATTAAGTTAAGCGCCAAATGCGCGAGTTGCACCAGATCTCCACTAGCACCCACACCACCACGCTCAAAGATGCAGGGGGTTATTTTTTTATTAAGAAATGTTACCAGCAAGTCGGCAGCAGAAACATGCACACCCGAACGGGCCTGCATTAAACTATTGAGGCGTGCCAGCATGGTGGCTCGTGCTAAGGGTTCGCTAAACCAATCACCAGCACCGGCACTGTGGCTGCGAATGAGGTTGTACTGAAGCTGATGTTGATCCTGTTCGTTTATTTTATACTGAGCCATTGGCCCGAGGCCGGTGTTGATGCCATAAATAATTTTATCGCTGGCATAGTTTTTTAGAAACTCAAAATTTCGATCCACCTCATTACGGGCCTGATCATCCAACTCAACTAAAGCTTCATTAAAAAGGAGTTTTTCAAAATCCTGTACCGTTAACCTTCCAAAACCAACTCGTATCATGCAAGAGAATAAAATGAAGCTCCTTAAAACTATTGTATCAAACCAATATTACAACAAACTAAAAAACCTTACAACCCAAAATCTAATACTGCCCACTCCTTAACAAAACCAACGTGCACGCTTGCCAGGCTTCTGCTCCGGAATCTTCTACCAGCTTTTCAAACTCCGGATTTTCGGTTCCCGGATTAAAGATTACCCGCTTTGGTTTAAGACTTAAAAGGTAATCGTAATGTTCAGGTTGATGTTGCGGCCCGATGTAAAGCGTTATCGTATCAACCGAATCAATTTTTGGTTTGGATTGAATAGGCAAAATTTCCTTATCAAACACAACTCCAGATTTAATTCCAACCGGCACGATTTCATGGTTGTACTCCGTTAGCATTTCGGCTGCGAGGTAAGCATACCGACTGGCATTTGTAGTTGCCCCAATTATAACTGTCTTCTTCATTTTTTTACATACATTTTAATAGCTGCTTCGGCACAACGTTCGCCATCCATTGCAGCCGAAACAATTCCACCCGCATAACCGGCACCTTCTGCACAGGGAAACAATTTTTTAACCTGCATATGTTCCAGCGTTTCTTTGTCGCGCGGAATGCGTACAGGTGCTGAGGTGCGACTCTCTACTCCTACCACCTGCGCTTCGTTGGTGAAATAACCTTTCATCTTTTCCCCAAATGCTTTAAAGCCTTGCTTCAAACCCGAATAAATAAATGATGGTAATACATCCTTTAAATCAACCGAAGTCAATCCCGGTTGATAAGAAGTAGGTAATAGATTAGCTGAAACTTTTCCTTCTGTAAAATCGACCAATCGTTGGGCTGGTGCCAGTTGCGTGCCGCCCGCCATTGCACATGCCCTATGTTCTACTGCTGCCTGAAAGTACATACCTGCCAGTGCTCCATATTTATTAAACTCTTTAAAATCATTTAACTCAACGGCTACCACAATGCCCGAATTGGCAAACTGTGAATCCCTTCGTGAAGGACTCATCCCATTTACTACAAAC
>DPSB01000156.1 GCA_003537495.1 Cytophagales bacterium
CAGCCTCTAACTTTTTTACTTCTGAATACTCGGTAAAATCACCACCCGGCAAAATCATTTTATCGGTAGTGCAAGATTTCAGGTCAGAATCTTCAAACTGTTGATCAATTACTTTATCAACAACGCGTTCGGCCATTTTACGATAGCCGGTAAGTTTACCGCCCGCTATAGAAATTAAACCTGTGGGCGATTCAAAAATCTCATCCTTGCGGGATAGCTCCGAAGCAGATTTTCCTTCTTCATGAATCAAAGGGCGTAAGCCAGCCCAACTTGATTCAACATCGGCAAGGGTAAGCAAGACCGAAGGAAAAGTTTCATTCACGGCATGTAGAATATAATTCACATCATCGCGGGTAGCCAACACCGCATTCTTATTACCCTGATAGTCGGTATCGGTTGTACCAATGTAGGTAACACGACCACGCGGAATTGCAAAAATCATTCGGCCATCGGGAACATCGAAATAAATAGCCTGATGCACCGGCAGCCGATGAAACGGCACCACAATGTGCACGCCTTTGGTTAGATGTAGCTGTTTGCCTTGCCGCGATTGATTAATGATGCGAAGTTCATCTACCCAGGGGCCGGTAGCATTTACAATTACTTTAGCATCTACAGAAAATGTGCTTCCGGTAACACGATCAACCAACATCGCACCGGAAACTTTATTGTTTGTGTAAACAAATTCAGTTACTTCAGTATAATTGGTAACACAGGCACCCTTCTGCGAAGCCAGTTTGATTATTTCTATGGTAAGTCGCGCATCGTCCGTTCGATATTCTGCATAAACAGCCCCGCCCTTTACATCGTCTTTTTTTAGCAGCGGTTCATGATTTAATGTTTGCAATCGCGTAAGCATTTTACGTTGATCTTCTGGCTTAACACCTGCCAGCCAATCGTAAATTTTTAATCCGATGGACGTAAGCCAGTATCCTAGTCCGCGCTTTTCGTAAAGTGGCAACAACATCTTTTCAGGAACCACCAGATGTGGCGCGAGTTTGTGAACAATGGCTCGTTCGCTGCCCACTTCTTTCACTAAAGCAAATTCCAGTTGCTTCAAGTAGCGAAGGCCACCATGAATTAATTTGGTAGATCGGCTACTCGTGCCCGATGCAAAATCTTCTTTCTCTACAAGCGCAGTTTTAAGACCCCGTGCTGCAGCATCCAAGGCAATACCGGCCCCAGTTATTCCACCACCAATTACCAGCAGATCGAATTGATTGGATTGAAGTGCAATAAGATTTGCTGCGCGGTTCATACTTAATTTTCAATCCAGCCCATGGTGCGCTTAACTGCTTTTTGCCAACCCCGATATAGTTTATCACGTTGAGTTGTGTTCATGGTTGGAGTAAATTCTTTTTCGATTCTACGATTTTTCAGAATATCTTCCTTCTTCCACAAGCCAATCTGAATGCCGGCAAGGTAAGCTGCACCCAATGCTGTTGATTCAATAACTTCCGGTCGCTCTACAGCTGTTCCCAGAATATCAGCCTGAAACTGCATAAGGATATTATTCGCGCAAGCACCTCCGTCTACTTTTAAACTAGCGAGTTTTATGCCGGCATCCTCTTGCATCGCATTCAGAATATCTTTGGTTTGATAGGCCAGCGATTCCAATGTGGCTTTGATAATGTGATCTTTGCCGGTATCGCGAGTCAATCCGAAAATGGCACCGCGCGCATACATATCCCAATACGGAGCACCCAATCCCGCAAAGGCCGGAACTACGTACACTTCGTTTGAACCTAATGCCTTGGCTGCAAAGTATTCTGAATCTTTCGATTGATCTATAAGATGCAAACTATCGCGTAGCCATTGCACGGCTGCACCGGCAATAAACACGCTTCCTTCCAAGGCATATTCTACTTTACCATCAAGTCCCCATGCAATGGTGGTAATCAAACCATTTTTGGATTGTTGAATTTTAGAACCAGTATTCATCAGCATAAAACAGCCTGTGCCGTACGTGTTCTTGGCCATGCCGGGCTCAAAACAAGCTTGACCGAATAAAGCGGCTTGCTGATCGCCCGCTACACCAGCGATTGTAATTTCAGAATTATCAACTTTCCATGTTCCGAAATTGGTGGCCGATGGTTTAACTTCCGGAAGAATTGACTTGGGGATATTCAGTTCTTTCAACATGCGCTCGTCCCATTTCAATTCACGTATATTAAAGATCATGGTACGCGATGCGTTGGAGTAATCAGTAACGTGCGATTTTCCGTTTGTCAACTTCCAGATAAGCCACGTATCGATTGTTCCAAATGCAAGTTCACCACGTTCAGCTAACTGCCTTGCTCCTTCTACTGAATCCAGTATCCATTTAATTTTTGTTCCTGAAAAGTACGAGTCAATAACCAAGCCGGTATTATCACGCACATAATCAGAAAGGTTTTTTTGTTTAAGGTCTTCGCAAATAGATGCCGTGCGTTTGTCCTGCCACACAATGGCGTTGTAGATTGGCTGCCCCGTTTTACGATTCCAGATAACAGTTGTTTCACGTTGATTCGTAATACCGATAGCCGCAATGGATTTAACTTCGATAGCGTTCTCTACAATCACCCGTTGCAACACACCCAATTGCGAACTCCAGATTTCTTCGGGATCGTGTTCAACCCAACCCGACTTTGGAAATATCTGTCGGAATTCTTGTTGCGCTATTCCTTTTATTTCGCCCGCCTGGTTAAACAACACAGCGCGTGAACTGGTTGTACCCTGATCTAACGCAATGATGTATTTCTGTTTCGACATTATTAAAAAATTAGCTGATATAAAACTGCACCCAATACTCCGCCCACTATCGGCCCTACAACCGGAATCCAGGCATATCCCCAATCAGATGAACCCTTGCCAGAAATTGGCAAAAAAGCATGTGCAATTCGGGGACCTAAATCGCGGGCCGGATTAATTGCAAAACCTGTTGTGCCCCCAAGACTCAAACCTATCGATACAATAAGTAAACCTACTACAAGTGGTTTAAGTCCGTGCGTAAATTCATTCACACCAATAAATAAAATTGCAAATACCAGAATAGCGGTTGCCACAACTTCACCTATTACATTAGAAACAGTGTGCCGGATTGCAGGTGCGGTTGAAAATACTGCGAGCTTGGTTGAAGGATCAGGAGTAGTTTTCCAATGCGGATAATAAAAAATCCATACTAATGTTGCACCACAAAAGGCGCCTCCCAGTTGTGCAAGACAATAACCAGCCACCAGATTCCAATCGAAATCACCAATAGCAGCCAATGCAATTGTAATAGCCGGATTAAGGTGCGCCCCGCTGATGTTGCCCACCGCATAAATGCCAAACGTTACAGCAAGCCCCCACGCGATACAGATGGTTAGCCAACCTGCATTTTCTGATTTTGTGCCTTTCAGTACAACGCCTGCTACTACACCTTCACCTAATAAGATAAGCAGTAACGTTCCTAAAAATTCTCCGAGGTAGGGATTCATAATTCAATTTGAGATAATTTGAAAATTCGGCAATTTGAGAATTGAAAGCAATACTCAATGTCCAAAGGATTGAGTAATCGTAACTTCTGCACTCCCCTTTTCTGATTTTATGAGCAATGTTGCCAGCGAAGCCAAAATCAGAAGTACACCTGCAAACACTATAGCATAGCCAGAGTTATTAGCCAGGAAGTTTTGAAGAATGTAA
>DPSB01000450.1:0-207 GCA_003537495.1 Cytophagales bacterium
ATTTCGCTTTTTAATAAGTGGCGCTCTTGAATTTGGAGGTGATGAAATTGCTAAAGTTCTTTTTACGAATGGCGAAAGTCAATCGATTAATGCTGGCCAGGGTGGCTCCATAGCGATTGGTGCGCCGACTCAATTTCCTAAAGCAGATAAATTTTTATTGCGTGGCTCGATTGGTTACAAGTATGTAACTACACAAGCCGATAACGT
>DPSB01000450.1:465-1633 GCA_003537495.1 Cytophagales bacterium
CGAAAACTACACAAGCCGATAACGTTCACATACGGTTAACACGAGTGCCTACGCAGCTAACCGCAAATTTTATGGCTGCACCAAAATTAAGATTAGGCGCAGGTATTGTTACCCATAGTGGAATAAAGCTTAATGCTGACGGAATTGGTGATAACCTGACTTTCAAAAGCAATGCTGGTCCGGTGTTTGAAATTGCCTACTATGGTATCGGTCTTTCATTCACAGCCTTAAAATACACCGATCAGAATAATGAAACCTATTCTGCCAATGCGTTTGGTATTACCTTTTCAGGTGTGTTGCCGGGCATGAACAAATAGGAATTAAGTTTTCTTTCGCGCGCTAAGTAATGTGCTGATAAAACAGATTATCAACAACACACTGTACTCAACACCGTTTCGGCCTGCACCAACAACAAACCAACCTTCACGGCCGTGTACTAAGATTATTCCCATCAGCAATTGTAAAATAAACAAGATGCTGATGGGAATAACCCAACGGTTAAGCATCAACAAAGCAGCACCGACAATTTCGAATAGTGTAATTGCCCATGCTGAGTAAGGCGGAAATCCCAAGCTGGATAAGAATCCATCAAAAGGTGTAACACCGTTATTAACAATCCGAGCAATACCATGAATAAGCATATTGCCCGCAGCAGCCACGCGGATTATGATTAAAGCAAGTTTCTCATTATTCATAAGGCATGGATTTGAATCAACAAACTTCTATTTTTAGATCACCCAGATATGAGTGCTCCATCTAAGATAAGAAGTGTTGTGTTATGGTCGGTAATTTCGGCTGCTTTTATTGGGCCCGGTACTATTACAACCGCTGTAACAGCCGGGGCATCTTTTCAGTTGAGCTTGTTGTGGGCAGTAGTATTTGCTACTGTCGCCTGCATTGTTTTGCAAGAAGTATCGGCCCGCATTATTATCAGCAGCGGATTAACCTTTGGTGAGTGTATTGGTAAAGTTTTCAAATCAGGTTGGATAAAGTGGTTGGTGGCTATTCCGGTTTTACTGGGTTGTGCAGCATACGAAGCGGGAAATATTTTAGGAGCAGTTTCGGGATTGTCGCTTTTTACATCAGTTCATGTAAAATTGCTCACGTTAATTATATCAATTGTAGCTGCCATAATTTTATGGCGTGGTGGTAATAAGCTCATCTCTAA
>DPSB01000450.1:1884-4002 GCA_003537495.1 Cytophagales bacterium
AGCTCATCTCTAATCTGATGATCGTGTTGGTGCTAACAATGGCTATTGCATTTGCAGCGCTCGCATTAAAATCAAATTTCACATTTCCGGAATTAATTAAAGCATCGGTAATACCAGGTTTACCGAATGGCAGCGAATGGATTGCATTGGCATTAGTGGGTACCACCATTGTTCCCTACAATATTTTCATGGGGTCGGCAATCAGTAAGGGTAGCACTATTTCGCTTATGCGGATTGGGTTAGTAATATCAGTGATAATTGGTGGTTTGATAACAACCTTCATTTTGTTAGCCGGAACGGTGGCTGGTAGTTTTACTTTCTTTCCGGCTCTTGCCGAAACATTACAAACCGATATTGGCTCGTGGGCAGCATGGGCATTGGGTATCGGATTGTTTGCAGCCGGATTTTCATCGGCCATCACCTCGCCCTATGCAGCCTCTTTGATTGCATCAACAGTGTTACGGTCGCAAAATAAAAATCACACGCGGTTGGTTTGGATAATCGTGTTACTTACTGGGTTTGGTTTCGGCATTAGTGGTGTAAAGCCCATTCCGGTAATATTAGCCGTACAAGCACTGAACGGTTTTGTATTACCCTTGCTTACTTATTTTTTGATCAGGATGGTTAATGATGCTAATCTGATGAAGCCTGAATTTCAGCATGCAACCTGGTACAACGGTGTTTTACTTTTAATCTTTGGAACCACTGCACTAATCGGAATAAATAATATCAACAAAGCCATTAGCGATGCATTTAAAGTAACATCGCACTTTGAAATTGTAGTGGTGCTAACAATTGCCTTGCTGGTTGTGGTTGCCGTGCAATTATTCAGGCTTCGGAGAAAAGCGATCTAAGAAAATCAGTTTAAATCAACTTCGCTAAGGTACTTATGTAGCGCTCGGGCACATCGCCCTTTGTAGCGGTTTGATAATCGTTATAACTGCAAGGGATAATACTGTTGCGTGCGTATCGGGCACCGGGTTGGTGGTAGGCAACTTCCATCCACCATTTCTCAGTTATCTTACTTTTGTAGAAGGTAATAGACTCTGGTTCGGCCGCCATAGCCACAACATATTTTAGAAAGTCATTACTTCTAAAGTTAGTATCGTGCTTGCGATGGTAAAAGCCTTCAATAAAATACCAGATCATGGTGGCGATTACTGAAGCAGTTTTTTTATTCGCATCATCATGATTGGGATTGTACTCATAAAAGCCAGCTGAACTTAGCTTCTCATTCATACCAGCATACCAACACAACTGACAAGCTTCTTCACCGGTTAATCCAAAGGGTTGCGCATTAGCGTTGCCGGGTGCATCGGATGAACGAATAGCGGTAATATCAAAACTCATTAAATCGGCATTGCGAATGGCGGGCTCCATTTCAGCAAGGTTAGTGCGCATTTGCCCGATCCGAAACGCTTCGAAATACAATTTCTCAAGAATGGCAGCCGAAGCAGGATCAATCAAATAAAGCTGATGTGCGAGGTGTGTATAGCTAAGCAGGTAGTTGGGTTCGTGCAGTAAAATTTTATGAATGTGTTGACTGGCTTTGTCGGCTTCGCGGTGATCGTCCAGATCCAGAAATGCATCGATGTTAAGCAAGCTGATGAGTTTCTCCATTTCTTCATAACCACGGTATTGGCCGTAATCCAGATCATGTGTACCACCCAAAATCAAAGGCAATACATTGTTCTCTAATAAAATGCGACAAACTTCGCTGATGCGCACATAGGTTTCGTCCAGGTCGATACCAGGTTTCAGATTACCGAGATCAACAATCCGATACGCGCCCGTTCCTTTTTTCAGATTGTAAAGTTTTTTCCGGATTTCATCGGGGCCATTGGCACTACCGGAATTTGTGGTGGTGCCACGGTCTTCTTTTATCCCCACAATGGCAATGTGTGCACCTTTATAATCTGGCATTTTATCGCCATACACCCGAATGCTTTTGAATAGCGAATTCGGTGCATAGGTTTTTTGATAGATGGATTCGTCAATCGGGGAGAAGAGTATGGTGAGATCCATTATAAATGAACTTTAAACAAAACTAAGCAATCAAAAACATTTCACCTATAAAGAAAAAAGGAGAGCAGCTGCTCTCCTTTTTTATATGCGTTT
>DPSB01000067.1 GCA_003537495.1 Cytophagales bacterium
TGATGGTGGGGAGGAGTGAATCGGTTTCCGGTTGCAGGTTGCCAGTTTATTAGGTTACTGGTAACTGGCTTCTAGTTGCTGGTTGTTCGGTTACGAAGGTAATTACGGATAAGTTTACCTGTCTGAAAAGTGGACAACATCATCAATAGTAATATTAGCAATGACACATTAGAAAAGAATGGAATAGCAAAAAAGTCTGTGGTTGATAGTACCAAAAGACCATTACCAAAAATCCACAAGACTACAAAAATCACCACTACTTTAAGTGAAGGCTGCGAGTACCACAATGCAGGTTGACTTTTCATTCTCAATCAAATTTAGTTACTACAATTCTACTACTTCTAACCGGCAACCAGAAACTGGTAACCAGTACCTAAAAATCCGGGCACGGAATCATCAACTTTCCTGGAGGTGGCTTACGCGGGTTGCGGGTTGACCACGAATACACTAAACTAAACTCATGCGCACCACCACTGGCCGGGCCAAGTTGCGAAATGGTGTAGTCGTAACTGTATCCAATGTTCATAATATCTTTAGCACCGCGTTTGGTAAACCCAAGCGATAGTACAACCGATTCATTATTAGTAAACCCGTTTACTTTTTTGAACGGCACTCCCCTATACCAGGTTCCAATAATCAACGGCTCGAAAGTAAAATAGAAACCTACATCCATCTGATCGAACTCACCTTGATGGCGATATTGTAAAGCAGGTGCAATACTCCGCTCGCGAGGTCGCGTATAAAAGCCATCGCCCATTTCACCAGGCTCAAAGAAAAATTTAAAACCGGCATGAGCTGATAGCTTGCGTGGCAACCGGCTCTCCTCGCCTATCAAAGATTGATTGGGTTCGGTTAAATGATGAGCCGCAAATCCCAACCAGGCGCGCTTGCTGTACAGCAATCCACCAAATGATAAGTCGGGAAAAAATTTTGTCTCACCTGTGTTTAGTAGTTCTCCGGAAGCTCCGGGTAATAGATTACCCGTTACCGGATCTATCTGGTCGCCAAAAACTAATCTATTAAAATTAATAGAGCGATTATAAATCCCTACCTGTACACCCGGCCGAAACGATAAACCCTCCACAATTCTAAGATCATAAGAATATTGAAAGGCAAGACTCATGGATTGCAATCCAAAAATTCCTTCGCGGTCGCGCGTTAACAAAACACCGATGCCACTGTTTTTTTCTTCGATGTAGGTATCGTAAAAAGCAGAGATGGTATTGAAATTGGCATCGATAGCCGGCCATTGATTGCGGTAGTTAATACCTACCCGGTGCTGCCCGGTGGAACCAGCAAAAGCGGGATTCAGATAAAGCGGTGCGGCATAAAATTGCGAGTACTGTGGATCTTGTGCAGTTACCGACTCCACTACCCACAGCATACAGAAACAAGCAAGAAGTAAAACGCGAGACATCAACTCAGTTTTTAGTAAGCGCAATCAAGGCAAATTAAATTCTTTCGGAACACTAAAAAAAACATTTACCGACAAATAGGGCGGTTTGGACTGATAAACGAAATTTTAGAGCAAATTGTATTACTTTAGTGGAGTTTGACGTTTTAATTTTCGATTTCAAATAATTGAACATGGCGTGTGTTAAGAGGGTGAACGAAAACGGTGGCAAGAAGCTACACAAGCAGGGGCTCCTTTTGTTGATTTTGCTCCTGCCCTTTTCAGTGCTTGCACAGGATTTATCAAAACACAACTGGTATTTTGGAAACTCGGCTAACGGAATCCGGTTTAACCGCGGAACCAATGTGGCCCAACCGGTTACCAATCAGGCTACTCCTTTTGGCCAAGGTGGTGCAGCGGTTGCAACCGATCCGGCAACAGCTAATTTATTATTCTATACCGATGGTATTCGGGTGTATGATGCCACGCACACCATCATGCCCAACGGCACCGGGTTAAATGCATTGGCAAATACAAATCAACCGGTAGCTATTTGCCCTATGCCCGGCCAAACAAACCGCTGGTATATATTCACCAATACGGCAAGTTTTACAACCGGTGGAAGCATCAGTCGCTCGGCTGTTGATATGAACCAGCCTGGTAATGCAGTATTTCCCGCCCCCTTTTTAGGAGTAGTAGAGGCAGCAAAAAATGTGGCGGTACCACTTTTAACCAATCGATCTGAAGCCATGATCATTGTGCCGCACGAAAACAATATTGATTTTTGGTTAATTACACATCAAAATGGAGGTGTCACTTTTAATGCCACCTTAATTGATGCAGCTGCAACGTTTAATACCGTAATCTCAACCCCCGATCCATCAGGAACAAATATTTTTCCACACAGTGCTGCTAACTTTGCTTACCATGAAGCTACCGGCAAGCTGGCTGTTTCACCACAAAGCCGCGATATCAATGCCTACATATTAAACTTTGATAATGCCACTGGTGCAATCAGTTTCGATCGAACGATTTTCAACAGTTCAGTTTCTACTCCAGCTTCAAACAATCAATCCATTTATGATATTGAATGGGACAATCAGGGACGATACTTGTATTTATCTGTACACGGTGATGCCAGCGTTCCTGCGAACGTATTTCAATACGATTACCTGAATCCGGGCATTACACTTGCTCCCATAATTACTCCGGCAATTTTCAGAAGCTATGGTTTACAGGTTGCGCCCGATAGTGCCATCTATCATTTATATCAGTCAATCTCTGGTGGACCATTCTTAGCCGGAAGGCTAACTAATACTGATACCATTGCCAGCGAAGTAATCAATACGCAGGCATTGTTTGGAGGTTCAAATTTTAACGGTACGCAATTTCCATCTTTCAAACCGCGCGATAGTGTCGAACTTCAGGTTTCGTTTATCGCACAAGGCACTTGTCAGAATTCACCCACCAGTTTCTTCCCCACGGTATTACCGAATGCCGATAGTTTAAATTGGGATTTTGGTGATGGTTCTGGTTCCAACAACTGGTCTCCAGTTTATACCTATGCCGCAGCCGGAACATTTAATGTTACCCTTACTGCGTTTTACCGTGGACAAACTGAATCCACCACGCAACCGGTTACGATTAATCCATTTGCACTTACACTACAATTAGTTCAGGATACTACTGCTTGCCGCGATGAATTTCCACCACCGCGGGGTACAGCAACAGCCGCTACACAATTTAGAGTTACCGTTCAGGTTCAAGGTGGAACCCCTGTTTCTACTATTTGGTCGAATGGCGATATAGGCCCAACCCTCACACCTGATTCTGCGGGCTATTATTATGTAGTGGTTACGGATGCCACTGGTTGTTCTGCGTATGCCGGTGCGAATGTGAAAGAATATGGTTTACAAGATCAGCGATCGAATGTCTGGTATTTTGGGAATACAGCCGGAATAGATTTTAATGAAACCCCTCCGGTGGCATTAGATAACAGCGCAATGAATGCACCGGAAGGTTGCGCCATTGTGTGCGATAGAAATGGGGATGCAATTTTCTACACCGATGGCGATAAAGTCTTTGACAAGACCGATACCGAAATTGATAGTGGAATTGGTGGTGATCCGGCCTCATCGCAATCGGCCATTATTGTACCTGTGCCGGGAGACGAAACCTTATACTACATCTTCACTACACAAGCCGTAAATGGTACAGCACTTTTTGAAGTACGTTACTCATTACTCGATTTAAAACTCAATGCTGGCAACGGAGCATTGCAGCAGAAAAATGTTTTGCTTTTTTCGAAAAGCACCGAGCGCATAACAGCCAATCAAAACTGGTTGATCGTTCATGAATATGGTAACAATATTTTCCGGTCTTATCCCATTGCTGCTGATGGTATTGGTCAACCGGTTTATTCCG
>DPSB01000436.1 GCA_003537495.1 Cytophagales bacterium
CCATAAAGCAAAACAGCTTTAAGTGCGTGCAACAGAGCCAGGTCATCAATTTTTTGAATCTCCTTAATCAGAAGAGTACGTTCGTCATTAATATTCATATCATCTCCCTTAGCTTAATCAAAGATAATAATTTGATTCGGACAACAAGTCTGCTATCTTAGCTTATTCACGAATCAATTACCCAATGACAACCGTTTCGCGCAGACATTTCATAAAACAAGCTACCACTACCCTTGCATTCAGCGCCTTTGCATCACAAGCATTTAGTTTCTTCGAACAGAAAAACTGGCGGGTAGCTTTAATTGGTACTGGTTGGTATGGTAAGAGCGATTTATTTAAACTACTGCAGGTTGCACCGGTTGATGTAGTGGGGTTATGCGATGTAGATAAACGGTTGCTAACCGAAGCCGGACAATTGGTTAGTCAACGCCAGAAGTCAGGTAAAGTACCAGAGTTGTTTAATGATTATACAAAACTACTCACTGCTCAAAAACCCGACATTGTATTAATCGGTTCGCCCGATCATTGGCACGCCTTGCAAGCTATCGATGCCATGAAAGCCGGTGCACATGTATACGTTCAAAAACCAATCAGTGTAGATGTAATGGAAGGTGAAGCCATGATAGCTGCTGCGCGAAAATATAAGCGCACGGTGCAAGTTGGCTTGCAGCGCAGAAGCACACCGCACTTAATTGAAGCAAAGAAAAATATTATTGAAGCCGGACTGCTTGGTAAAATCTCGCACATAGAAATGTTTTGCTATTACCACATGCGTAACAATAGCAATCCTCCTTTGCAACAAGTGCCTGACTTTTTAGATTACGAACGCTGGACCGGACCCGCTCCACTCCGCCCTTACGATAACTTACCGCATCGTGGTTGGTGGCGTGCCTTTATGGAATATGGAAATGGTATTGTAGGCGATATGTGTGTGCACATGTTGGATTGTGTGCGCTGGATGCTTGATCTCGGCTGGCCTGTTCGCATCTCTTCATCAGGTGGTATCTATGTTCAGAAGCAAGGCAAATCAAATATTAGCGACACGCAGTCTGCCATTTTTGAATTCGAAAATCTTACTGCTACCTGGCAGCATCGTACTTGGGGGCCGCCTGTTGATTCAGCCTATCCATGGGGTTTTAAAATTTATGGAGAAAAAGGCGTGTTAAGTGGTAGCCCTATGAGTTATGATTTTGTGCCGATGGGCGATGGCAAGAAAATTCACATGGATGCTGTTTATGAACGTGAAAAGTATCCGGAAGATTTGAAAGAAAAAGACATCGAATTACATACAGCTGCAGCTACCCGTGGCCAGATGTTAAATTTTCTATCGGGTATTGAATCTGGAAACAAACCAGTAGCCGATATTGAAGAAGGTCATATCTCCACAGCAAGTTGTATTCTGGCAAACCTCGCTATGAAAACAGGACGCACTTTACAATACGATCCCAAAACAAAAACAGTGTTGAATGATGCGGAAGCAACTGCATTGTTGACGCGAGCTTATCGGTCGGGGTATACGCATCCACATCCAGATAAAGTCTAATCATACTGTCCACAGTTGACTGTCGACCGTTAACAGTGGACAATTAAATTTCCTTCCAGGTATGATCGGCCAACAGGTTTACCGCAGCTACAAAACTTTTGTAGGGCTTGCTTCTTCCCCATTCTTTTGGGCCAACCAACGAGAGTAAGTGCGAGCCATCTTCTTTCTCGTATAAGAAATACGTTTGCCCGATTATCGGTGCAAATCCAAGTTGTGCCTCGTAAATCAACATCGAAAGCTCTTTGCGCTTTTGGATTTCTTTTGCCTGAACAGCGAGCAATTCAATCTGCTGACGAATCTGCGTAAGCTGCATGTTGGTTTGTTCTTCCATAGCCGACAATGCCTGATGGCGAATCACACCAGCTTCATTCGGTTTGATAACCGCGCCTGTAACCGAAGCCGAGTAAGGCAGTACGCTTAACTGCTTATGATAAATTTCTTCGTTGGTAAATTTTTCGCCCAGTTCGTTGTAATGATGATGTACAACACGCAAGTAACCCTTTGGTGTTATTTCATGTCCTACTTCCAATACCGGCTTATTGCTTTTAGTAAACTCAACATTTAGTATCATCTGACTTTCAAATATCGCTCTAACAGCATCGCCTAATGCAATATCCTGAAACTCATTCCACGCACCATCAGGCGTGATTGAAAATTGCGAGGTAAAGGCTTGATCTTCCAAACTTACCCAGTTCATACTGATGGCAAGCTCTTTACCCGTTCCGCCAAGTTCTATTCTATAAATGCCAGATTTTGGCCTTGAACCAAATTCATAAGTTCCTCTTTCCGGAAAGAGTTGCCACGAGGCTAAAAAGTTATACGCATCAACCATAATATGAAAGCAGTAATAACGCTTTCGCGGAAGATCAGTTCAGAATGTGATCTGCTTATTTCTTGTAATACTTCATTGCTTCCGGAATCCAACCTTCCAGATCTTTAATACGGGTTTCGTGCGAAGGGTGTGTGGATAGAAACTCAGGTGGTTGCTGTCCACCACTTAGTGTTGCCATGCGTTCCCAGAACTTAGGTGCCGATGACGGATCGTAGCCGGCCATCGCCATAAAAATCAAACCCATGTTATCAGCTTCCGATTCATGGCTGCGAGAAAACTTAAGCATACCTACATTCGTACCCATGCCCACAGCTTGCATAAAAATTTGTTGCGTGGCCGTTGGGTTTTGCCCCATTGCTGCACCAATCGTGCTTAAACCAAACTCCGCCAACAAACCCTGACTCATACGCTCGCGACCGTGATTGGCAATAGCATGTGCTACTTCATGGCCCATTACCACGGCAATGCCTTCTTCATCTTTACAGATGGGAAGTATCGCGGTATAAAAAGCAACCTTACCACCGGGCATGCACCACGCGTTCACAGTCTGGTCATCTTTTATCAGGTTAAACTCCCAGGCAAATCCGGCAAGTTGATCGCTCATACCTTTCTCGGCCATGTATTGCTCTACTGCCTTCTGAATTTTTACACCTACTTTCTTTATCAACTGTGTTTGTTGTTGATCCGTTGAAAGCGGACCAGTTTTAATAACCTCGGCATATTGCTGCGATGCCATCTGGTTTATCTCAGCACTGGAAACAAGGCTAAGTTGTTTACGCCCCGTTACCGGAACGGTAGCACAAGCGTACAACAATGCAAACAACAACACGAGAGAAATAACTTTTTTAAACATAAAATCTGATTTGCCACAAATGTAAACGCCTTCGGTGTAATTATTCAAAAATCCGACTAAAATTGAACGATTCCACTGCTAATGTTCCTAAATTTGCAGTTGAATTAACCTGCCTTTCAAAATGAGAATCTTTGCCATCGGTAGAAACTATGCGGAGCATATTCAGGAGTTAAACAACGAACGCCCTACCGAACCGGTGATTTTCACTAAACCCGATACGGCCATCATCCGTAATAACGAACCATTTTACCTACCTGACTTCTCAAAAGACATTCACCACGAAGTAGAGTTAGTGTTGCGCATCAGCAAGGAGGGTAAAAACATTGAGGAAAAGTTTGCCCACAAATACTTCGATGCCATTGGAGTAGGTATCGATTTTACCGCACGCGATATTCAGCAAAAGTTGAAAGAGAAAGGTTTACCCTGGGATATTGCCAAAGGTTTTAATGGCTCTGCTCCTATCTCCGATAAATTTATTCCGGTGAGTGAATTTAAAGATCTGGCCAACATCAATTTTAAATTGGAAGTAGATGGAAAGTTA
>DPSB01000643.1 GCA_003537495.1 Cytophagales bacterium
CACGAAGAAACATTTACCGGTGCTGCGAATGAAGCACTGGCACATTTTCAAAAAAAAGAAGTGAAGGGCGAAATAGTTGTGGTGATAGATGGCAAAAAAGAATAGCGTTTTAAATGTGTGGATTCTATTTGCGATAGCCACGTTGCTACTGGCAGCGGGTTGGTTGATGAAACCATTTCCCGTATTAATTTTTACAGCCCTTGCACCATTGTTTGCCATCAGCGATCAGGCCCGGGAACATCAATCACCGTGGAACAGGTTTGAATTGATTTTGATCGCACTCAGCATTGGGTTATTGGCTTCGCATGCCTTTGATCTTTCAACGCTTATAGCGGTATTACTACAGGCCATTGTATTTACGTTAGCTTTTGTAGGCTATGCTTTTGCTTATAAAAGTCTGGGTGCACGGTTGGGTAAGTTTACTATTATCTTCTTTTGGTTAGGCTTGGAATATCTTGTACTTAAACTTCCGTGGCACACCAAGGTTGTTTACCTGGCCGATTCAATTTTATTAAAACCAGATTGGTACACGTGGACAACCCATACCGGATATTTAGGTGTAACGTTATGGATATTAGTTGCCAATCTGCTTTTCTACTTTGCGTTATTCCGAACTTCTGGTTTTAATATTTACTATTTTGTTGGAGCGATTTTATTGGTGGCAGGTCCAATTCTCTACTCGCTATTTAATGAAAACAGTATGACTACCTATTCGCACATGATGCAGCTTTACGGTGTTGGGGCCAAAGGCTCGTTACCCGAAAAATATGGTCAGCAGGGCGAACTGGTTGCCCGAACTGCAGCGTGGGTTTCGGTGTTAATAATCTTGTTATCTTTTGTAAAAAATTATACTCGTAAGAAATGAATCTCATTAACCTGGAAAAAGACACGATTGAACTTTGTACTGAAGTGAGTGAGTTTATGCGGAAGGAGTTGGAGGGCTTTGATCTTTCGCGCATTGAACAAAAGGGAAGTTCAAGTAATCTTGTTTCGTATGTAGATAAAGAATCGGAGAAACGGTTGGTGAACAGACTTAGTCAATTGTTGCCAGGTTCAGGTTTTCTGGCCGAAGAAGGTACCGATGTAAAAGCTACCAACGAATACACCTGGATTATTGATCCGCTTGACGGCACCACCAACTACCTGCATGGGTTACCCATTTTTGCCATCAGCATTGGATTGCAACGGAAAGATAAAACTGTACTAGGTATTGTGTACGATGTAAGTAACAACCATTGTTATCATGCTATTGAAAATGGTGCTGCATATTGCAACGAAAAACAAATTCGGGTTTCGGGTATTAATACCTTAGAAGAAAGTTTGCTTGCTACCGGTTTTCCGTATTACCACTCCGACAAAAAAGAAACTTACCTCGAAATCATAAAATTGTTCCTTGAAAAAACACACGGTATCCGCAGGCTGGGTAGTGCTGCCATGGATTTAGCTTATGTAGCCAGTGGAAAATTAGAAGGCTTTTTTGAATACAACCTTAAACCCTGGGATGTTGCCGGGGGCGCATTTATAGTACAACAAGCCGGTGGTGTTGTTACCGATTTTTCGGGCGGTACTAATTTTCTACACGGTGGCGAACTTTGCGCAGCCGGAAACATTCATACTGAAATGCTCGCGGAAATCCGGAAACTATGGTTTAAATAATTTATTCTGACCGCAAAGATTGTGTTGGGTTAGCAACGGCAGCTTTCATAGAACGATAGGCTACCGTGAGAATAGCTATAACAAACGTAATAGCGAGTCCCAATAAAAAAACAGTTGGCCCCATTGCAATTTTATAAGCAAACTGATCGAGATATTGATTGGCCGCATACCAGGCCAATGGAGCCGCGATACAAAAACCAATCAAGATAAGTTTGATAAACTCTTTCGAGAACAACATCAGAATACTTTCAACCGATGCGCCCAGTACTTTGCGTACACCAATTTCTTTTGTTTTTTGATTTGCCATAAATACTGTTAATCCAAACAAACCTAAACAACCGATAAAGATGGCCAACGAAGTAAATATTGACAGCATGATCGACATACGCTGTTCTCCTTCATAGAACTCTCGAATCTGTTCATCCAGAAACTGATAGGAATAAATGTACTCCGGATAAGTGGCTTCCCATTTCGTTTGTACTTGCTTTAGCGCATCCTGAACTGCTTGCGGATTCATTTTTACTGAAAGTAAATGATAGTTTTTGATTCGATTTAACATGATGGTTGCCTCCAACGGATCTTGTAACGATACGGTATGAAAATTTTTAACCACACCACTTACAGGCAATGTTCTGCCCCACATCCGGATATTTTTTCCAATAATATCTTCGGGGTTGGCAAGCCCCACAACCTGGGTTAAGCGCTCGTTCACAACAAATGATTGCGCTGTGTCTGAATCTGCAAGGCCTTTGCCTGCTAAAAATTGCAATCCATACAAATCGATGTAATTACCATCTACTACTTTTACTTGTGTACCAAAGTGTTTCTCGTCCCCTTCTATTGTAAAATCGGTAGAAGATACACTTCCCGATGAAGGCGCACTGTTACTTAAACTCGCAGCTTCTACTCCTGGAATGGTCAGCAATTCATTTCGAAGCGTACGCATTTTACTTGCACCATCGGTGGAAGGTTGTTCTCCAATAGGAATAGGTACATTAATAATTGCATCCTGGCGAAAGCCAAGTTCTTTATTGCGCAGGTAATTCATTTGACTAATCAGTACCACGGTTCCAATAATCAACAATTGCGAAATCACAAACTGCAATACAACTAAACTTCTGCGCAGGTTAAACCCTGAAGTTTGCCTGATTGCAATTTGGTTCTTGAGTGCGCTTACCGGGTTGTAAGCACTTACTACCATGGCTGGATAAAATCCCGATAATACGGAAACAATTATCAAGGTACCGATCAGGAACAACCATAAGGTTACATCGGATGCTAAGTTTATGCTTAGCGATAAATCGAGAAATGGATTTAGAAAACTCAAACCCACTTCGGCCAATACCAGGGCTACTAAAATGGATACAAGTGTTACCAAAAATGTTTCACCCAAAAACTGAAATATTAACTGCGAGCGTAAACTTCCAAGCGATTTACGAATGCCTACTTCTTTTGAGCGCTTCACCGCCTCGGCCGTAGTAAGGTTGATAAAATTGATGCATGCCGTTAGCAATAGAAAAATACCAATGATGCTTAACACCATAAAAGTAGATTTACTTACCGTGTTGTAGTTGTAGTTTCCGAAGCGATCATCAAAATGTATTTCACTAAAAGGTTGTAAAACAAATGCGGTGTTGTCACGATTACGGGTTGAATCGCCCAGGTATTTGGTAACAAATGCGGGCATGCGGGTTTCAATATCGGCAATGGTACTTCCTTCTTTTACAGTAAAATAACATTGGTCATCGCTCCAGATTCCGGTCCAGGCACTTTCATCGCGCGATTTCTTAACCGTAATGTAAGAGGCTAGTATATCAAACGGAAGATCGGTATTGGTTGGGAAGTCTTCCATAATCGCGGTAACGCGAAAATCCTGATCATCATACCGCAGCACTTCGCCTACTGCATCTTCTTTATTAAAATACTTAATGGCCGAACGTTTTG
>DPSB01000006.1:0-6389 GCA_003537495.1 Cytophagales bacterium
TAACCGACAGGTAATCATAAGGTTTAGGAGAACAATTATAAAACGGTTTATAATTGTCTGAAAAATGAGTTTAAAAAAGCTGCCCTACATGTGGCAGCTTTTTCATTATACGGTGGGGTTATCAAAACAATAAGCAGCGGTTCAAATGCAAGGCTTGTGGTCAGCTTTTCATCTGGAGGAACGAGTTCCAAGCATTATGAGCGCAAGTTTATTTGGTTTCGTAAGTGGGTCATGGAGCGTCATGTTTATAAGAACCTGGTTCGCGACAGTGGTATGTCGCAAAGTTCACTCCAGCGACTGTTTAAATATTACTTATCACACGTTCCGCCTCTTACCATCCGACATAAACAGCAAGCTCATTTGCTTATCGATGGAACTTACTTTCCTGGCAATATCTGTTTGATTCTTTATTGGGATCATGATGTGCGGTTCACACAACTCTATAGGTTAACGGATGAAGAGCGTTACCAGGAGATCAAGGAAGATCTTGAAAACATCAAGAGCTTTGCCATTGAAATTGTTAGTATTACCTGTGATGGCCACCGGGCCATACTAAAAGCTATCCGTAAGGTGTTGCCGCACGTTATTGTTCAGCGTTGTGTAGTTCATGTAGTTCGGCATTGTAAAACATGGTTAACGCAGCGTCCACAGTCATTTGCAGCCGTAGAATTACTTTCCATTGTCAATGAACTGCATGATGTAAAAACTCTTTACCAAAGCAGTGCATGGTTACTTTCACTTTGGCGCTGGGAGAAAAAGTATAGCTCCTTTATTACTGAGCGGGTTGTTAAAGAAAATGGAAGATATTGGTACAAGCACAAAATGCTACGCAAGAGCAGGCATCTTCTACTGAAGGCTATTCCGAACTTATTTCATTACCTGGATGATCCGGCAATACCAAGAACAACAAATCGTTTAGAGTCATTCTTTGCTCACTTGAAGGACAAGTTACAACCCCACCGAGGGCTGACCATTCTAAACAGAAAGAACTTTGTCAAATGGTATCTCTATTTCCAAAACCAAAAGTCTGCCTGACGGCAGGGAGGTGAGTTTTTTTAGAGCCATAAAACTCTTGGAATGACTTTGTCTATACTAAAAAACGAAGGCTCTCAATTTTCATGAGAGCCTTCTAACCATTCCAGTCGGTAAACCTTATTGCTGGCAAGCCTGCTCTCCAGCTAACTTGATTCCTCTTCAGGTTTACAATTCAAAGTTCGCTTGTCAATCCATCAAAATCACCAACTATTTTTGACCACATTGCCAAAAACGCTTGGTTTAAAAGTAGTTCGTAGGGCTCAGTGAAAATTCTTTTCTCCTCAATTTAATCTTAAAAGTCTTACAACTTCAAGTAGTAGTTAACCGGGTGCATTAACTTTTTGTTGGGCCGTGTTTATAACCTACTCTTAATGGCTTTGAGCCCATCATTCTTTTTATTCAGAAAAAAAACTCCCTTAAGTGTTGTGCTCTTATTGAAATTATCGTCAATGAATCTTTCATCGAAAACTAGAATCTGATGTTCAATCTCACTATAGCCAACTTGTGAACAATAAGCAAACCTAGTATCCTTTAAGGTGTCCGCTAAGGTTAGGTTGTATAAATACTTAGCAATCGTTGATTTTCTAGCCCCATTAAAGCCGAAAAAATAGTTGACTTTTTAAGATCAGAAATTTGACTGCCTGTTGAATCGAAGGAGGCAACATTCTTAATAGAAATTGATTCAATCATGTACTTTGCTTGAATGTTAATTGGCTCTAATATTGACTGTAAGATTGTTAATGACTTACATATTCTTAATGGGATTACTTTTATAAAGTTCTCTAATCCCAAACCTCCCTCCAACGTGGTTTTCCCCGTGTTTTATACGTGGTTTTCCCCGTGTTTTAAATGGGTTTTTCCCCCACGGCTATGAGTAGGCTTTGTTTTTTAAGCCGGATTAAAACAAAAATCCCCCGCCTGTAGGCGAGGGATTCTGAATTTTAAAACGAAATCGGCTTTACTTCAAGTCCGAGAAATCAAAACTGGTTTCTAAAAATTTGGTGGTAAACTTACCGGAACGGAAGATAGGATTGTCCATCAACTTTAAGTGAAAGGGAATGGTTGTCTTTACACCTTCAATCACAAACTCGCTCAGCGCACGCTTCATGCGCGTAATCACTTCTTCGCGCGATTGGCCGGTAACAATCAACTTACCAATCATACTATCGTAATTGGGAGGAATGGTATAGCCCGCATATACGTGGCTATCTACACGCACCCCGTGCCCGCCCGGTTTGTGCAGGTTTATAATTTTTCCCGGTGAAGGCCGGAAACCGTTACCCGGATCTTCCGCATTGATGCGGCACTCCATCGAGTACAACATGGGGTAGTAGTTGGTACCGCTAATGGGTACACCGGCTGCTACTTTAATCTGTTCTTTAATCAAATCGTAGTTGGTCACTTCTTCGGTAATCGGGTGCTCTACCTGAATCCGCGTATTCATTTCCATAAAGTAGAAGTCGCCATGCTTGTCTACCAGAAACTCAATAGTACCGGCTCCTTCGTAGTTAATAGCCTTGGCACCTTTAATGGCAGCTTCGCCCATGCGGTCGCGCAACTCCTGGCTTACTACCGGGCTTGGCGTTTCTTCTACCAGCTTCTGGTGTCTGCGTTGTATGGAGCAATCGCGCTCCGATAAGTGGCACACTTTACCGTATTGATCGCCCACAACTTGTATTTCGATGTGGCGTGGTTCTTCTACAAATTTTTCCAAGTACAAACCATCGTTACCAAAAGCGGCACCGGCTTCGCGCTTGGCATCGTCCCACGCTTTTTTAAATTCCGATTCATCGTTGATGATGCGCATCCCTTTACCACCACCACCGGCTGTTGCTTTTACAATTACCGGGTACTTGATTTCTTTGGCGATCTTCATGCCTTGCTCCATCGAGTCGAGCAAGCCTTCCGAACCGGGAATGCAAGGCACTCCGGCTTTAATCATGGTAGCTTTTGCTGTAGCTTTATCGCCCATCGCGCGAATCATTTCCGGAGTGGGGCCAATGAATTTAATTCCATACTCATGGCATACAGCCGAGAACTCTGCATTTTCGGAAAGGAAACCATAGCCGGGATGAATGGCATCGGCATTGGTAATTTCGGCTGCCGAAATAATGCGGGGAATATTGAGATACGATTCTTTGCTGGGTGCAGCACCAATACACACGGCTTCGTCAGCAAAGCGCACGTGCAGGCTTTCGCGATCGGCAGTAGAATAGACAGCCACGGTTTTAATGTCCATCTCTTTGCAGGTACGAATTACGCGCAGCGCAATTTCGCCCCGATTGGCAATTAATATTTTTTTAAACATATGTTTAGATTCAAAATTTAAAATTCCGGATTTCAAGATTCGTGCACCGGAAATACTCCGTAACAATCTTGAATCTTAGATTCGAAATCCGGAATTAATCTAATTCAACAACAAACAACACCTGGTCGTATTCAACCGGGGTTGCGTTTTCTACCATGGCTTTTACGATGGTACCCGAAACTTCCGATTCAATTTCGTTGAACAACTTCATGGCTTCAATAATGCACACGGTTTGTCCTTTCGAAATTTTATCGCCCACCGATGCAAACGCAGGTGAATCGGGATTGGATGACCGGTAGAAGGTACCAATCATAGGCGATTTAATCTCTACGGTATTTTTACCCGTAGCGGCAGGCTTTTCTACTTTAGCGGCTGGTGTTTGTGCTACCGCTGCAGGAGTGGTAACGGCTGCGGGCGCAACTGATACAGGTGCAGCCATAACCGGAGCCGAAGACTTGATTACTTTTTGATCGGGCTCGCGCTTTACATGAAGTTTTAATTCTTTGGTTTCAATATCCACTTCGTTTAAGCCTGAGTGGGCAATGAAGTCGATAAGATCACGGATTTCAGAAGTTTTCATTTCAGCTTTTTTTGTGGGTTCGTTTACGCTTGCACTTTTTGTTGCAGCGGTAGTTTTTTTAGTTGCCATGATTTATTCTTTCACTCGTTCAACATATTCACCAGTGTCGGCCTTAATCTTAATGTTATCGCCCGTATTTACAAACAACGGCACACGAATTTCGGCACCGGTTTCAATCGTAGCGGCTTTAAGTGTGCGGGTAGCAGTATCGCCAGCCAAACCAGGCTCAGTATAGGTTACATTTACTACTACATGCGAAGGTGGTTCGGCTGTAATAGGATTGGTTCCGTTTTCAAATGCAATCAATAACGTTACACCTTCTTTTATATAGTTTACCGATTGGCCCAACAATACTTTGTCGATGTACACTTGCTCGAAGGTGTCGTTATCCATACACACTAAGCTATCGCCATCGGCATACAGGTATTGGTACTCTTTGGTTTCTACACGCAATTGATCTACAGAATCACCCGGACGAAAACGGTTTTCAACAATTTTACCAGTGCGCACGCTGCGCATTTTTACCTGGTAGAATGCGCGCAGGTTGCCGGGTGTACGGTGGATCAGTTCTTCCACCTGTACCACCTCGCCATTGTAGCGGATGTAGTTTCCTTTGCTTAGATCAGAGATAGTTGCCATAAAAAAATCAAACTTTAATTTACAAATGAAATGGATAATGTCAATTTTGAAGGGTGCTGGTAATTGGCTTATCAGCCATTATAAGCCCATTTTACATAAACGGCACCCCAGGTAAAGCCTCCGCCAAAAGCGGCCATCAGTATGTTGTCGCCTTTTTTAAGTTGCTTTTCGTAATCCCACAACAAAAGTGGAATAGTGCCTGCGGTAGTGTTGCCATAGCGTTCTATGTTCATCATTACTTTATCATCGCTAATGCCTACGCGGTGTGCGGTGGCATCGATAATACGTTTGTTGGCCTGATGCGGAGCCAGCCACGTAATGTTATCGGCATTCAGGTTGTTACGTTCAGCAACCTGTGCAGAAATGTCGGCCATGTTGGTAACGGCAAACTTAAATACGGCCGAGCCCGCCTGGTACACATAGTGTTCGCGTTTCGCGATTGTATCAGTAGAAGCAGGGTTACGGCTACCACCAGCTTTCATGTGTAGAAATTGTTCGCCACTGCCATCGCTGCGCAGTTCCCAATCCATTACACCAACATTTTCGGTAGTAGGTTCAAGCAATACACAACCGGCACCATCGCCAAAAATGATGCAGGTGGTGCGATCGGTATAATCTACAATGGCCGACATTTTATCGCCACCAATTACTACCACCTTTTTATACATACCCGATTGTATATAGCTGGCACCGGTTGCCAAGGCATACACAAAACCTGAGCATGCCGCGCCCATATCAAAACTAAACGCATTGGTTGCACCGATGGCGGTAGCTACAATGTTGGCTGTAGCCGGAAAAGTCATGTCGGGGGTTACGGTAGCAAAAATGATGGCATCAATTTCTTTCGGATCGGTTTTGGTTTTAGCCAGCATGTCGTTAACAGCGGCAATACCCATTACCGATACACCCAGGTTATCGCCTTTCAGGATGCGTCTTTCTTTAATGCCGGTACGGGAGGTAATCCACTCATCGTTGGTTTCTACCATTTTTTCCAGCTCTTTGTTGGTAAGAATGTAGTCGGGTACATATCCACCAACCCCTGTAATAGCCGCTCTGATTTTGTTCATATGTTTGTTAGGTGTGAGATTATTCTCAATTTTTTTAACCAGCCTTAGAAAAACAAAGGCCCGGTTGTTACCAACCGGGCATTAACAACGCGTACGTTACTTGTGCTTTTCGGGATTGCGAGAAGCTGATGGAGAATGGAAAGTTTTGCTTTCGCAGAACACGGGCGTATTAAGCCAGTACTTCTTTCTCCATTACCACATTACCCTTAAAGTACAGCTTGCCTTCGTGCCAGAAAGCGCGGTGTGGTAAGTGGTTTTCGCCAGTAGTAGGGCATACTGCCATTTGCTTGGGCGTTGCCTTGTAATGGGTTCTTCTTTTATCTCTTCTGGTTTTGGAGGTCTTACGTTTTGGATTTGGCATAACCTATTCTATTTAGCTTTTACTTGTTCTGTTTTACTTTAACTTTTTCAATTTCTCCCAGCGGGGGTCAATTGAATCACTTTCTTTTTCTTCAGTTTCGGTTGGTGAAGTGGAATACACCATGGGCTGGTCACTTTCTGCTTCGTTAGCAAAGCGAGGGTGCAACTTTTTCATGGGTATAGCCAGCGCAATAAATTCGTATAGGTACTGCCCCAGGTCAATGCTGTCCTGATCGCGCGTAATAATTACAATTTCATCGCTTATTTCCTGCGCTTCTTCTCCGTATTTGAAAACCATTTTTCGGTTTTCGGCAATCGGAAAATCAAACGGCTCTAATGTACGGTCGCACACCAGGGCAGCCTGGCCGGAAATTTTAAAATTCACTTCAATGAACGTCTC
>DPSB01000006.1:6728-8426 GCA_003537495.1 Cytophagales bacterium
TACTTTTCAAAAAAACCTTTTTCGAGGTGATAGTTGAAAAGATGGGCCTTTTTACTGAGGCCGATGATATTAACTGCGAACTCTTTCAAACCCGAAGGTTTTTAAAATGAGCGGGCAAATTTATCAGTATTTATCGGATTTACGCCTTTAGCGGCCGCTTTTTTGAGTATTTTATAACGGGAACACTTCTGCGCGGCAGTTATTACCAGTATTCTGCAAAAACTCTGCTTTTTAATTCGGCATGTGGCTTTTTTCCCGAATTTTCTATCAGATAGTCCACCACGTTTTTCTTAAAACCCAGCTTAATGGCGATGCTTTTGGTAAAAATAACTTCGCTTTCAAACACTTTCTGGTCGGCAAAAATCAGGTCAATGCAATCCACCAGGTAGTCGAACTTCTGGTCGTTTGAAAGTGCACCCAGGGTATCGATGGGCTCGGGGTTACGCACCAGTTGATTTACTTCTTCTTCGGGAAACTTTCTGTCGTTGGCAATTTTCAGAATCATTTCGCGCTCAGCTCGCGCAAAATGTTTGTCGGCTTCGGCCAGTTGAATCAGGATGTTAAGTTTCTTTTTGGTAACAATGTCCATTCGCTCCGTCTCACAAGTTTGTTTTCAAAGTACACACTTATTGTCAGGTATCCGTATCTGCGCAGGCGAACGGCCAAAAAACGATGTAAGGTTTCTTATTTTTCTACCGTTTGTTCCAACCGATTCTTAATAATATCGCAAGCAACGTACATGGCTTGGCGCATGGAATTTTCGCTGGCCTGATTTTTCCCGGCAAGGTTATAGGCCGTGCCGTGATCGGGCGAAGTGCGCACATAAGGCAGGCCTGCTGTGTAATTTATACCCGACTCGAACGATAAAGTTTTAAAGGCCACCAATCCCTGATCGTGATACATGGCTACAATACCATCGTACTTGCTGTGTTGGCCGCTGGCAAAAAATCCATCGGCCGGAAATGGCCCAAAGATGAGTTTACCCTTCGTTTTGAGATCATTAATTACTGGTTTGATTACATCTAATTCTTCGCGGCCCAGTAAACCTTCATCGCCCGCGTGTGGGTTTAATCCCAGTACAGCAATTTTGGGTTTGTTGATTAAGAAGTCTTGCTTCAGCGAAAGCTCCATTAACCGGATTTTAAGTTCTACGCGTTCTTTCGTGATGAAGGTGGGAATATCTTTTACGGGTACATGTTCAGTAACCAAACCTACGCGCAGGTTTTCGCCTACCATCAGCATCAGGCTTTCGCCTGCGTTAAATTCTTGTGTTAAATATTCGGTGTGGCCTTGAAACGGAAAATCTTCACCATGTATAGTGTTCTTATCAATGGGGCCGGTAACCAAACCATCCAGGTGACCTTCTTTTAAATCTTCTACAGCCCGTTTCAAGCTTGTTAAAGCAGCTTTGGCAGTTTGCTTAGAGGGTTGGCCGGGGTTTAGCTCAATCATTTCTTCCCAGCAGTTCACCACGTTAATGGCTTTGGCAAAGTATTGTCCTTTTACTTTCACCTGGCTGTAATTAAACTCTTCCAGATTCATTTGCTTACGATAATAGGAGAGTACTTTGGTTGAACCATATACAACAGGTGTAAACAGACTAAGCAAACGGCTATCGGCAAGTGCTTTAATAATAACCTCGGCACCAATTCCATTAAGGTCGCCAATAGTAATACCAATGCGGGGTTTATCGGAAGA
>DPSB01000007.1:0-415 GCA_003537495.1 Cytophagales bacterium
GATACCCAAATTATCTGGTTACGGTAGCATTACCAAGCAGTTAAAAAAACTTAACATTGGGACGAGAAAAAGCCCAAAACAGATAGATTTTGGGCCTTTTCTTGATACAAATCTTACTCGTATCGCAGCGAATTTACCGGGTTAGAGCGGGCTGCCTTTATAAAATGGAAGCTAACCGTGAGAGCCGCTACACCGGCAGCCAACGCTCCACCTAATACAAATAAACCCGCGCTTAATTCTATTCGGTACGCAAAAGATGACAGCCATTGATCCATGAGGTACCACGCCAATGCCGATGCCAACACAAATGCAATTGACACCAGCCACATAAATTCTTTCGATAACAATGCACTCACTGATGACACCGATGCTCCCATCACTTTTCGAATTCCGATTTCTTTGGTGCGTTGTTCTG
>DPSB01000007.1:672-3239 GCA_003537495.1 Cytophagales bacterium
ATTTCTTTGGTGCGTTGTTCTGCTGTAAACGAAGCCAGACCCATTAAGCCCAAACACGCCACAAAAATGGCAACACTGGTAAGCACCGTGAATAACTGCCCCAGGCGTTGCTCTTCTTTAAACAAAGTATCAAAGTTCTGATCCAGGAAAGTGTATTCAAATGGTTCGTTACTGGCATGCTGTTTCCATACCCGCTCAAGAGTTGCCACGGCATCACTGGGTTTATTATCATACCGAACCAACATATTGTTGGCTGTATTGGTAAGCCTGATAACCAAAGGTCTTACGTTTGCCTTAAATGATTCGAAGTTAAAATCCTTTATCACGCCCACCACTTGCATGGATACTGGTGCCGGACCATTGTAACTAATCAACTTCTCAGTAAGCGGATTCTCCCAACCCAATTCTCGCACAGCTGCCTCGTTAATTACACACGCAGTAGAATCGGAAGGAAAATCTTTTGAAAAAAATCTACCCGATGCTAATTCCATCTTCAAAACATTCATGTGATCATAATCGGCATAATACGTAGCCATGATGCGTTCCTGTGCGGCACTCTCCGCTCTAAAAACCGTAGTATTATTAACACCCGGAAATACATTGTTGGTAAAACTTGTTTTAATAATACCGGTTTGTCCGTTTAGGCTTTCGCGAAAAGCAGTACGGTTATTGGCAAGACGGCTGGTGTTACGGATTACAATTACCCCAGATTTATCTAACCCAATATTACGTTCACGTAAAAAATTTAATTGATTATAAACTACCAATGTGCTTATGATAAGTGTGATAGAAATAGCAAACTGAACTACTACCAGTGTACTACGAATGCCTTTGCTCTTCATGCCCGATCGTACTTTTCCTTTCAGCACTTCAACCGGATTAAATGAAGTAAGATAAAAAGCAGGGTAACTACCTGCCAGCAATGCCACAATTATAAAAACAACTGTCACACTCAATAGTACAACAGGTTTTAGCATAAGATTAAAGCCAAGTGCTTTGCCAGCCAATAAATTAAAAGAAGGCAACAACAGATAAACCGATACTATGGCAATTAGCATGGCAGCAAAAACATACACCAGCGATTCTGACATGAACTGAGCAATGAGTTTGGAACGCACAGACCCCAGTGTTTTGCGCAAGCCCACTTCTTTAGCCCGGCCCGATGATCGGGCTGTTGAAAGATTCATAAAGTTGATGCATGCAATGAGCAGAATAAAAATCCCAACCGCACCAATACTGTAAACATATTTTATATCGCTGGAAGGCGTAAGGCCATCCGCCAGTTGTGTCTGGTAAAGATGTTTGCTGTGCATGGGATAAGAGAAGTAAGCATACACCCCACCCTGCTTTTCAAATTGCTTAAAATCTACACCCAATCCTTGCTCAAACTCTGGCCCAACATGTTCTATAGTAAGTTCACGCAGGCGGGCATCAATACCAACCACATCAGTATTAGGGTTTTTCCGGTAAAACGAATACAAGCCATTATTTGTCCAGCCATCACTTTTCAAATCGCTATCAGAAGCACTCGACAAAATAAAATCATATTGCACTTGCGAATTGGTGGGAGCTGGCTCTGCTATACCCGTTACTTTAAATGCTTCGTTGTCGTTACCAACTGTAATAATTTTTCCCACAGCCGGTGAATCCCCAAAATATTTACGTGCGGTTTCGGTGGTAATCACTACCGTGGCTGGTTCTTTCAAAGCGGTTTTTACATCGCCTTCAATAAGTTTAAAGCTAAAGAATTCAAAAAAGTTTGAGTCGGCTAACAATACCCGCGACTCTGTAAATGCTTTTTCTTCATACTTCATTACAATATTTTTCCAGCTATCAACCCGAATAGCTTGTTCTACACCCGGTATATTACTTACCATAGCCTGTGCTAAAGGCGGGCACGATGATGCCGTGTAGACTTCCTGACCTCCTATTTTTCCATGCAGCCCTACACTATAAATGTTTTGATAGTCAGCATGAAATTTATCGTACGAAACTTCATCGTAGATATACAAGCCGATCAGAAAGCAGGCCGTAAGCCCAAATGCGAGCCCTACAATATTCAGTGCTGAATAAAATTTGTGTTTCAGAATATTGCGGAGGGCAACGGTAACGTAATTTTTGAACATAGCGGTGTGGTTTTGTTATGGTGCAGATGCAGAATAACCACGTAGGGGTGCATAACCCAGATGCGATTTTCAAACTTCTTATTGGAAAGGCAGGTGGCTTTTAGACGCAGCCACCTGCAGGAATGTTACAGCGAATAAAAATTATTCGTCACGCAAAGTTTTAGTAGGATTAAGCGATGCCGTTGAAACTGTTTTAAAGCTCACCGAAATGGCAGCAATCACTACTAACACCAACGCAGATAGCCCAAGACTGAGCAAACCCACCTGTAAGTAATACTTCCAGATCGAACTCATTAGTCCATCGGCCATTACATAACCTGCAGCTCCACCAATAATAGTTGCAATGCACAGGTTAATAATGAATTCAAAGTTGATTACTCCTGCAATATTCAATACAGAAGCTCCCAGCACTTTTCGTACGCCAATCTCTTTCATCTTCTT
>DPSB01000085.1:0-7945 GCA_003537495.1 Cytophagales bacterium
CTGGATTACCTTAATAATGCTGGATATATTGATTTTGTTAATCAAGAGAACAATTCCTCTTTATCAACTCTTGTAAACAAGAATTCTATAACTAAAATATACAGGGAATTGAGTAATGTTATTCATGGAAAATCTGACAACTTCGAGTCTAGCAACCCCGATAGGTTTAAACATAAAAGGGAAGATCTTATTCAGGTTTTAAATTATATACTCACAATTGAGAATGTCCTTTTAACCTTATGGAGGAAGAGATTTCCAACCCACTTTGAAACAATGGAAATTGAATTAAAAGCCATCACAAAATACACGTATGAGTACTGAGAACAATAGGGATCTAGACTTGCTACAGGCAGCAAGATGCGAAGATCTTAAGTATGATGAAATAAAGGACTTAACTGTTCTAAGTAATTATGAAAGAGAAATCGTTGATAAGTTAAAAATGCCAGGCGCCCACTTGTTGCAAGGGGCTAGAGGGGTTGGAAAATCTCAATTGTTACGTCAAGCTGAAATTGAATTGGACCAGAATTTTGCTAATGGCAAAAAGCTTTCTGTTTATATAAATTTTAAAACGAGTCCTTTGTTAGAAGGTGTAAGCATTAATGATAAGAGCGCATTTCAGGTATGGGTTGGAGCTAAGATTTTACAAAGTGTTCATCAAAAGTTAGAGTTCCTAAATTTAATTAATTCTCAGGATACTGAAGATCCATATCAAAAGATTTTTAACATTGGAGGAAAGAATATTACACAAGAATATTTATCTGAAAAAATCCATCAAATTCAGAATTATGCACTTTCGAGTGATAAAGCTTCTGAGTCAAACAGAATCGGAATTGATTTTATTGATAAAGTAAATGATATCAATTTCATCAGAGAAACAATTGTTACACTGGTTGATAAACTAAGGATAGATAGGATAATATTTTTGTTTGATGAGGTGGCACATACGTTTATTCCGGCTCAGCAAGAAATATTCTTTGAGATATTCAAACTCCTTCATGGCAATGCAATAGCTGTTAAAGCAGCCGTCTACCCAACCGTTACATCTTATGGAAAGAACTTTGAAATTGGACATGATGCGATTTTAATTTCGTTGGATCGATTTGAGACTGGCGCAGGCCTAACACAGATGCGTGAATTATTTAGAAGTTTATTTAATAAGAGAACTGAAGAAAACAGCGCGACAAGAAAAAAAATATACTCCAAGGGAGAACTATTAGACCAATGTATCTACATGTCTTCCGGAAACCCAAGAGCATTTTTACATATTTTACTAAGAGCAATCGATAAAGGATACAATGTTTATGGTGTCAATTCAGCCATTCAAGAATATGTTGACGATGAATTAATACCTTACCATAACCAAGTTGCAAAGAGGCTTCCAAGGTTTGCCAATCACGTATCTAACGGATTAGACTTAACTCGAAATTATTTAATCAAGGAAATTAGAAGTAAAAACGAAAAGGAAAAAAAATCAGGTTATCAGTCGGCATTTTTTACTATCGATCGTGATATTTCTCCAAATTTTAAAATTTCGCTAGACTTACTTTGTTATTCCGGTATTCTCACAAAGAAAGGGACAGTTAAAATCGCGAATAAAAGAACTGGACAGAGATATATGGTTCATCTCGCTCTGATGATTACGGAGAAGTCTTTTACAACAAATAATATCTTGGATGCAGTTAATGCATTAAGCTTAACTGACTACCGCGAGTTTAGTAGTTCAGATTCAAACATTGTAGAGTATTCTCAGAAAATTAAAGAAGGAGGAGATCTATGTGGTAAGTGTGGCGATGAAGTTGCCCTGGATGCTAAATTTTGCTCTCACTGCGGAGCTCCAATTGAAAGAACTTCTTTAATCAGTAAACTCTTAGATGATTCTATCACCCAAATTTCAATAAGTCATGGAATTGCCCAACGTGTAAAAGAATATTATCCAAAGGTTGGTGACTTATTACAAGCCACAAAAGCAGAATTGATGGAGATCGATTATATAGGCCCTATTCGATCAAGAATAATTAAAAATGCAGTTGAAGAATACATTTCTGGATAGTCACCTTGGCCGGTCTTCACTTCGCAGCGGAGTCTTTGTAAATCCAATTACATTTAAAGTTAGAATTTTAGATGCAGTTTCTGATCCTGAATCACGTAGTCCGAAGCGAGACTCTCGTGGAACTGAGTTTTCAAAGACCAACAATATCACATAGATAAACGTTGTAAAGCATTTTCGGAAAGAGCAAAGACGGATGGACAAACAACTGAGACTAAGACTTCAAATACTGGCTGGACTAATCGTTCTTTTATTATTATCAAATCTCTATTTCTTTCTGGTAAAAATTGGAGGATTCATTTTCATTATACAAGGTCTAATTCAATTGACAATTTTTGTATGTGTTACAATTTGGACAAGCAAAATTATTTGGAAAATGATAAGAGATGCTGACTGGAGAAAGATTTCAAATTTTTTGACAGTATTAGCTATTCCAACCGCATTTATTCTATCGAGCATTGACACGTTAGCAGCAGATGAGAATACATTTCAAAGTGAAATTAAAATACGAGCTTGTTATGAAGGGACAATGAGTACCTCAAGACTTTACTTTCGAGAAAATGGAGAGTTTGAGGACTTTAATGTTGGTTTCTTTGCCCATGTGAACTATGTAAGTGGGACATGGAAAATACACGCGGACACAATTCATTTGACAATTAAATCCGGACAACATAATCTTTTAAAAGATAAAATGATTATAAAGGATAATTACCTTTATTCAGTTGAACAAGACACAATCAAACCCACATTTTATTATCTGGGACAATGCAAAGGGCTGAATTGAAACACCCAATAACAGCAGCTATTTACCCATCATCCCCCCGCAGCGGAGTCTTCGCAAATCTAATTGCGTTTAGAGATAAATTTAGGTTAGGTTTCTGATCCTGAATCGTGAAGTCCGAAGCGAGACTCGCGTGGAACTGAGGATTGGGAATCAAGCAAATAGTTTATCTTCGCAAGCACGTTTTTGGTCACGTGTAGCCGTGACGACTTTGTAACGCTATACATTAATATGGTAAAGAGAGTTGTATTTCTCGCGTTGTTGATCACTACAAGCTGTAAAACTTCTAGCTTGGCACCAGATAATGCTATTGAAAAGTTGGGGGCAAATCCATACTTTGAAATTGACGGGCAAACCGTTAATCAAAGTGATTTGAGTAAGTATAATCCAACAGATATTGCTTCACTGACAACTTACTATGAGAAGGACGCAACTAAGCGTTTTGGTGACAAGGCCAAAGATGGTGCCGTGATAATTGAGACCAGGAGCTTTGCAACTAATAAATTCGAGGCATTCTTTAAGACTTATTCAAAGGAATATGAGCAAATGATTAGAGATACAGATAGAAGTGAAATACAGTACATTTTAAATGACCGTATCTTAACAGAAAGTTTTGAAGGTGATCTGTCTTTGCTCAATAACAAACTCATGAAGGATTTAAAGGTAATTGGTCAGCCCTTATTACAAGACAAGTATAAGGTTCAGGACAAAAAGATCGGTGTGATAATTAATGCGGAAAGACCAAAAGGCCTATACAACTCCAAAGAGAAGTTCTAAGATTGCGCCCCACTTCGCAGCAGAGTTTTCGCAAATCCAATTGCATTTAGAGAAAAATCTAGATTAGGTTTCTTCTCCTGAATCGCGGAGTCCGAAGCGAGACTCCACGTGGAAGTGATCTACTTGCTTTCAATAAAATTTCGTAGGTTTCTCCTATGACTTTCGATTACATTATAGTAGGTGCGGGTTCGGCCGGTTGTGTGTTGGCCAATCGCCTTACCGAAAATCCGGCCATTACTGTCCTCCTGTTGGAAGCAGGCCCCAAGAACACCAAACTGGAAGTGGCCATTCCCGGTGGCTACATGAAACTGCATCGCAGCTCCGTAGATTGGAATTGTTACTGGACGGAACCCCAACCCTACTTACAAAACCGAAAAATTTATCATCCGCGCGGCAAGGTATTGGGCGGCTGCAGCTCCACCAATGCCATGGCTTATGTGCGGGGCCATGCTGCGGACTATAATCAGTGGGCAAGTCTGGGTAATACCGGTTGGCGTTATGAAGACGTACTTCCCTACTTTATTAAATCAGAACACAACGAACAATTTCAGAATAACTACCACGGACAAAACGGTCCGCTTAACGTTACACATGCCTTGCGCCACAAAACAGAACTGGCACAAACATTTATAGAAGCGTGTACGCAAACCGGCATTGTTCGCAACAATGATTTTAACGGAGTCAAACAGGAAGGCGCAGGCCTGATGCAGTTTACCATTAAAGATGCCAAACGTTGCAGCACAGCCGATGCGTTTTTGAAACCCGTTTTATCGCGCGATAATCTTACGGTTTATACGGGCGTACACGTAAAGCAAATTCTGATTGAAAAAGATGAAGCCACCGGTGTGGAATATTTTGTACGCGACTCCAGTTGCGAAAAAGTATTTGCACGTAAAGAAGTAATTCTTTGTGGAGGGGCATTTGCATCGCCTCAGCTTTTAATGCTTTCGGGCATCGGCCCAAAAGATGTATTGGCCAAACATCACATCGAAGTAAAAAAAGAATTACCCGGTGTAGGGCAAAACCTGCAAGATCATTTGTTCTTCGCGGTAAGCAGTTTGTGTAAACAACCCATCAGCAATAATCATTGGATGCCGTGGCATAAACAAGCCGAAGCATTGCTGCGCTATGCGTTGTTCAAAACCGGGCCGCTTACATTAGGTCCGCTGGAAGCTTGTGCGTTTACCAAATCCGACCCCACGCAAGCCAAACCTGATCTGCAATTTCAGTTTACGCCCACCAATGCTGGCAACGATTATACAACCGATGTGTTTGATCTCAACACTTTTCCACGGGCGGATGGCTACACCATTCTGCCCACACAGGTAAATCCAAAAAGTCGCGGTTATCTCACGCTCGCCTCCGCGGATCTATTTACGGCACCGATAATCGATCCGCGTTATTTGTCGGAAGAAGTTGATCGCGAAACAATGGTGAAGGGAGCAAAGATTGCGTTACAAATTCTGGAAGCAGATGCCTGGTCACCGTACCGGATTAAAAACCATTGTCCGGCTCAACGCGATTCGGATGAAGCGTTGTTAGATCATATTCAACGCAGTGCCGAATGTGTATATCATCCGGTGGGCACGTGTAAGATGGGTAGGGATGAACTGGCTGTGGTGAATGATCAACTACAGGTGTATGGAATAGGCAAGCTACGCGTAGTAGATGCTTCGGTAATGCCTACGTTAACGAGCGGCAATACGAACGCACCAACTATTATGATTGCGGAAAAGGCGAGTGATTTGATTAAGGAATCCCTCTAAAACCTGGCGCAAGCGTCACGCTTGTGCCATGTATTAGAACATGGCAATCTGATTACGAAATTTGTATTAATACTAAAATCTGATTTTATAAAAGATAATGGAGCAAGTTGAGGCAAGGCTAAGGCTCAAGCGTGACGCTTGTGCCCCGTTATAAAAAACCTCTTAATCATTTTACTAAATACAACGCTGATTAGAATGAGGCGTAAATACAAGTTCGGAGATAATGACCAGCAATACTTCATCAGCTTTTCTGTTGTGGCTGAATTGAAACACCTGGCGCAAGCGTCACGCTTGTGCCCCATTATAAAAAGCCTTTAATCATTTACTAAATACAAACCAGATCAGAATGAGTCGTAAATACAAATTCGGAGATAATGACAAGCTATACTTCATCAGCTTTTCTGTTGTGGGCTGGATTGATCTGTTCATTCGAAAAGAATATAAGGATATTATACTGGACAGTTGGCAGTATTGCCAGAAAAACAAAGATTTTGAGATTTATTGCTGGTGCATTATGACAAGCCACATTCACATGATTATTGGCAGCAAAGAAAGACCTTTGGATAAAATTGTAGGGGAAATGAAAAGTTTTACATCCCGAAGTTTAAGAAGGGCAATCAGCGAACATCCCACAGAAAGCAGGCGCGAATGGATGGTTCATCTGATGGAAAAAGCGGGAATGCAGAATAGCAATAACAACGACTGGCAACTCTGGCAACAACATAATCATCCCATTGAAATACTAAACACCGATATGTTTTATCAAAAAATGGAATACATCCATCGTAATCCGGTTGAAGCTGGATTTGTAGAAAACGAAGAGGATTATCTTTACAGTAGTGCAAGAGACTTTTTTGGCAAGAAAGGTCTTATTGAATTAAGTTATGTGGTATAGGTAGGCACAAGCGTGACGCTTGCGCATGAGAAGGGAGGGTGGAAATTCAAAAAGGCTTAGGCAGCTGAGAAAGAGCAGAGATTTTTTTGGCAAAAAGAACAGGTTTAGGCACAAGCGTGACGCTTGCGCCAGAGATCGAATTTGTTGGGTGAGGGTACTATCGTATCACCTTCTCCGGAAATACAATCACCGATTCATTTCCGGATTTATCTACAGCCGCTACCCCAAAATTATAATTGTCGATTACAATTCCTTCCAGCGTAAAAGTTGATACGTTACCAACAAATCGGGAGTAGTCCCACGTAGGCGAGGTAGTATCGCGCCAGTAAATTTTATAACCCGCTACCTTGTCGGCAGGAAGTGCATCCCACGTAAGTTTGGTAGCTGGTTGTACCGCTCCGCCAATGCCTACGTTAGCAGGCGTGGGTGGTGCCCAGGCAATGCCCGCCATGGTTATCGCGTTTACAGCCGTAAGTTTTTTAGCATAGTCAAAGTTTACACCTTCAATCACATCGCCATACTTAATGCCATTCTCTACCCGTATGTCCTGATGCTGGCGATGGTAGTTTTCATTTGTTTCCATAATGCGAATGCCTGCATAACCAAGATCATTAAACGGACGGTGATGTCCACCACGACCAAAACGATCAAGGCGATAAATCAACATCGGGTTCATTTCGGGCATATACGTTTTGGTTTGCTGATACACATAACGCGCTAATTGACGCGAGATGCCATCCACTTCACCGCCATACACTCTCCGTTGGTTTCTGCGTTGCTCTGTTTCTGTAACCGGAGTTGGCTCAGAGAAAATACGAAACGAACGATTGTCGATAACACCGTTCACACCTTCTATGTTTCCGATCATATCGTTGTTCAATACACCTAAAATATTCCATCCTTTAGCCTGCGCATATTTGGCCAGACCTGCGCCACCAAACAATCCTTGTTCTTCTCCCGAAAGGCCAACATAAATAATACTGTGTTTGAATTTATATTTTGATAACACACGCGCAGCTTCAATAGCACCAGCCATACCCGTGGCATTGTCGTTGGCACCGGGTGCATCAATCTCAAAGTTCATGGTGTTGCTGGCCCGCGAATCAATATCGCCTGACATGATAATAAAGTTGTTAGGAAATTCCGTGCCGCGTTGAATGGCTACCACATTTACAATCCAGGCATCATGAGGTACGCGGTTGTTTCCCGCTTTGGTTACAAGGTCTTTTTGATAAAATACTTCCAAACAGTTGTTACATGCTTTTGAAATGTTGTCGAACTCGCTTTTAATCCATCTGCGGGCAGCGCCAATTCCGCGGGTAGCGGAGACTGTATCTGAAAAGGTATTGCGTGTTCCAAAATTTGCCAACGTGCGAATATCTTTTTCGAGGCGTTGAGCAGATACCGCTGAGACAATATCGTAAATACGCATGTCCACTGGTGGTGGAGTTTGCTGAGCTTGTGCAAGCATGAATATCCCCGAGAAGATAAAAAGAACAATAATTTTTTTCATGGAGGCGAGTTATTACCTGCAAATGAAACTCATTTACCCGAATGGGCAAATGCTAAAGAGTTTGAACGGTTGAAAATGGAAGCGGGAAGTTTAGGTTTAACCTACATATTCTTGGCGCAAGCATCACGCTTCCTAACAAATCATTCTGGCGCAAGCGTCACGCTTG
>DPSB01000085.1:8204-8885 GCA_003537495.1 Cytophagales bacterium
TGGCGCAAGCGTCACGCTTGTGTCAAACAAATCATTTAACCTTCATAGTAGGTATAAGCGGATTAACTTCAATTAGCTCCAGCGACTTTACCATGTCTTTAGTCCCGTTTTTATATTTTAGAAAATGCGGAGTCTGGATGTGTTTCTTGTATGCTTCTTCATTCGCATAAATTTCCAGAATGGTAATGTGCGAGGGGTTGTTCTTTTCCGCCACGGCATACAGCGTAAGCACACCAGGCTCTACCCGAAGTGAGGTTGCTATTTCTTCCTTTAAAAACGCCTGGTAACTCTCCAGTTGAGTGGAATCGATCACCAACCTGGCAAGACGTGTCATTTGTTTGCTTTCCTGTGCAAAGGTGGTCTTGCAAAATAATAAGACAAATACGATTGAGGTTAGGGTTATTCTTATTGACATCATCAACTCAACTGTTTGCTCCTTAACAAAACTTCAAATCTCAAATCTTTCATTACTCCACATACAACACCAACCCCTTCAAATATTCGCCTTCCGGATGATAGAGCGACACCGGATGGTCGGCTGGTTGTGATAAATGATGCAATACTTTTATTTGCCGACCTGCCTGTATGCCAGCCGAAACAATCGTATCATAAAACAATTGTCGATCTACTACTTGCGAACACGAGAATGTGAAAATAATTCCGCCCGGCTTAATCATCTTC
>DPSB01000083.1 GCA_003537495.1 Cytophagales bacterium
CGCTACACTAAAGCTTTCCGAAGACGAGTATGAAAGCCTCGGCAGGTTTGATGTGTCTTTAGGCTTACGATTATATAATTGATAGTTATGCGGGTTCTTTTTGTATGGATGATTTTAATTGGATCTGCGCATGTTACGATTGCGCAACAGGATTCAGTTACAAACGATATTCGAACTACTCCCAAATTTAACTTTGGTATTTTCGAAAAATATAGCGATTTCAGGCAAAACAAACCCACTATTACAACAGGTTTTAAAATCAGAATTGATTCGGGCTCTGCATTTGTTCGGTATTTTCTGATTGATCCAAGGGGAAAAAAGATTAAGAATGTTTATGGATTTAGTGATGGGCAGGCGTTGTTTATAAATGCGCAGATTTACGGCCAGCCAAATTATTTTGTCCCTATTCTTATGCGAGGTGAGATATTGTACTTCGAAGATGAGATTGGTAGAGCTAATGCAGTATCCGCAGTTAACTCAACTTATAATTATGGTTTGTCAGGAGCGTTAGTGAGTAAGTGGATAGTGGATGAGGTGGCAAAAAATCAGGCAGAGCGGAATCCGGGTTGGATAATTTTTTGCCCGGATGATGATGGAAATGCGTACCTATTGTCAAAGCAGTCAATGAAATCAATTCTAAAGCAGTTTAATCCAGAATTATTGGCTGAGTTTAATCAAGAGCCATTCAAGAATGAATACACCGCTCTTTTACGATACCTGATCAAGTATAACACTATTGCTGTTCAAAAATTGAAAAGCCCTTAAAACACAAAGACCCCTTCCGTCTGAAGGGGTCTTTGTTACCTAAACCTAAACCTATGAGAAGATTTTATCTGCTCTTGTTGGTTAAACGGGAGGCTTAGTAGAATGTTACATTTGTTAAAAAGAATTAACACTTTTAAACCACTATTTTTTTAGTTTGGAAGCGTACTGCTTATTAAACTTTTCAATTTTTGGGCGGATAACGTACTGACAATAACCCTGATTGGGATTTAGTGCATAGTAGTTCTGGTGATAATCCTCGGCCGGATAAAACTCTTTAAAGGCAGTTATTTCGGTAACAATGGGTTTTTTAAATACCCCCGATTTATCCAATTGGGTTTTATAATCTTCGGCAGTTTTCTTTTGGGCGTCATTATGGTAAAACACAGCCGAACGGTACTGAGTGCCTTCATCCGCGCCTTGCTTATTAAGTGTTGTGGGGTCGTGGGTATTCCAGAAAATTTCAAGCACCTCGGCATAAGTAATAACAGTTGGATCGAACTTGATTTGAATAACTTCGGCATGACCCGTTAACCCGGTGGTAACTTCGCGGTAGGTAGGATTTTTTACTTTTCCACCAGAGTAACCCGATACAACTGATTCGATTCCCTTCACCCGTAAAAAGAATGCTTCGGTACACCAAAAACATCCGGAGCCTAATGTGGCTGTTTCTAATTCGTTCATTTTTTTCTGTGGATTAGTCTGGGCCATTACGCTTGCCAATCCAAGAATAAAGACCGTGGTTATTGCGATTAACTTCATGCTTCTTATAACCAGATTTGGTTTAAAATAGTTTTAACAAAATAACAGGTTAGTCGGCCAACCGACTAACCTTTAATAGTTATTGTAAAAACTTGATAGCGCGTTTGCCAGCTTATTATCCAGCGAGCGCTTGGAAGCGGTAATCAGAAAATCGCGAGGCATAAAGGGCTCTTTGGTACCGCACAGTTTGCGGGTAGCTTCTGGAATAGCGCGGGTATCGCCAGAACAGGTTGCCCAGCGGTCGCTCCATCGTTCGTCTGATATAATGTCGGAGTTGCGTAAGTCGGCTCCGCTGTTGGCATCGCGAATGTAGAGGATAATCGATCCGCGGGAAGTAACTACTTTTTCATAAGTAGTCATTTTTGCGGTGATCTTTTCGTAAACCGGTATTTTCTGATTGTTCACAGTCTTCTCGCTCACCTTTACGCTATCTTTAAAGTTATCGGTGCGGTTGCTGGTGCTGGGCCGGGCTTCATTATAGCCGTTAATTGAAACTTTAACGATGTGATCTACACGCGTAAGTTTGGCATCCTCCGCTTAGCGGGGCGTATAGAATTTCACAAACTGATTGGAATTAACTCCGAATACAACTGGTTCAAAGTTCCAATTATTGTAGTTAGTAAAAGTGGGTTCTACAATTACTTTGATAGTAGCATTGAATTTTGCCTGCTCCATCATTTCAATGGACTCGCGATAACCGGGCGACAAACTGTTTGCATCGGTAAACAAAAAGTAAGCCCGCTTGGCATCTTCGCGGGTATTCTTCAGCATGGCCTGCACGCCCGCTTCATACGATTCTTCAGCAGCTTTACCTTTTACTTCGGTTAGCTCTTTGTATTTATTAATCGGATTTGGAATAACCTTTAATGCACCGGGTGAAGTGCGTATTTGTTCATACAGAAAATTGATTTGCTCATAACTCTGTACGGCATTTTTCCATTTAAAATTGGCATTGGATGTAATCTGATTCTGGGCACTTTGCTCCAGATAATCAACAGCAAATTGGTAGCTGGTTTTAAGTACCTCTTTCGATTTTTTATGATCGGGATTTTGCCGCAGGCGGTTAACAGCAAGCGAAACAGCCTGGTAATAATCGCCTTGCTTCAAGGCATTTTTACCTGACGAGCATGATTGAAGTATGGCTGCAAGGCCAACAAAAATGAGAATGATAGAAGAGCGTTTCATGGGGTAAGCCAACTACTTTTTTTAGAATTTTTAGAGGGTTGAAGGTAGTTAATTAAGCTTTAGGCAACAATAGTGCCGAACGCCTACTTACCCAAAAGGTCTATCAGAATATCATCTATTAATCTGCGCCAGTTTCCCCATGAGTGGCCCTCGTTTACTTCGCGGTATTGATACACACAACTACTGGCTTTCAAGATTTCGCTCATCTTGCGGCTGTCGGTGCTGGTATCGTTTATTAAACCGGTTGTCATCGATATTTTAAGTTGAACATCAGCATTACCTTCACACAAATTGTAAATCTGCGGTCGCGTATAAAATGCAGGCGATTGTATTCCTGCAAGGCCAAACAAATCGGGGCGTGTAAATGCGAAATATGTTGCTGTTAATCCTCCCATAGAAGTTCCAATTATTGCACGGCTTTTGGCTTCTGCCTTTACGGGATATTGCGCCTGAATAGCTGGGATAAGTTCGTTGGCAAAAAAATCGAGATACTTACTGTTCATAGCTAATTCATTCATGCGTCTGTTATTGGCGCGGTTTACCGGTTCGCGATTATCTACAAACACGGCAATTACAGGTTGTATTTTTTGGGAATGAATCAGGTTATCTAAAGTAGTTGTCATGTTGCCTAATTGCGGATGCAGATATTCGTAGCCATCGGTAACATAAACCACAGCCATTGGCCCAAATTGTTTGTAGTTGTGTGACAGGTAAACCGAATATGTAACCTGATAACCTAGCGATTTACTGATGATTAATGCATCACCAATCAGCTCACCTTTAGGCACATTAGCTTGCGTTACTGTTGCAACATCTTCGTTCCATAGCGGCATACGTAATTCAGAGTTTGGGCTGCCACCACCCACACCCGACCACTGTTGGAATTTATTTGCCGGATCAATAATCCAGTTGTTACCATCAATCAGAATTTTATAATCCAGGCGGGCATCAGTTGGAAACTTACATTTCAAATACCAGACATCTGTATTTATAATCTTGCGGCCTTTGTTTGCGAAATCTTTTACATAACCCCAACCATTAAAATCACCCATCCATTCTACGGTAGTTGCGTTTCCGCGATAGAGAAAGAGAACGGAGTCGTTTTGAATGAGCGGTATTGAATTACTTTTATTGAGATCAATCCACCAGTTATTAACCTGATCGGTTTGTAAATTTTTAGTATGGATAATCGTATTCGCTTCATCCCATTTGGATTGAGAATAGGAGATGAGCGGTAGAAAGATTATTAGGAGATGGAGCGATTTCATTTGGAAGCCGTTACAGGATCATCCGCATCATTTACAAATTTAACACAGAAAGCCGCAATAAGTAAGAACACACCCGCCATTACAATG
>DPSB01000043.1 GCA_003537495.1 Cytophagales bacterium
GCTATTCCCACATTCACTGTTCCGGTTTTAAAATCAAATTGCCCGATTGCTAAAACCGAGGTACTATACTGGCCAACTTCTGGTAGCGCAGTTGTACTCCCTGGAAACAAGTTGGATTTTGCAGCTATGGGCGTACCTGTGCCTCAATTTCCACTAACAACCGATTTTAGTTTTGCTGTATATCAATTTGATGGTATTAGCTATAACAGAATTGGTTATAAACGACAAAGGTTTACAATCTATGGTCCTGTTCAAGTCGATGCGGGTCAAGATAAAAATATTTGCGTTGGCTCTTCCATAACCCTGGGCTCCGCTGCTCCAGATAATCATTCCTTTTTATGGAGTACTGGCAACGCTAACGATCTTAACTTTCTCAACTCCAAAACTTCCCCAAATCCTGTCTTTACCGGAACCCAAAAGGGAACATTTAATTACACCTTAAAAGTTACGAACACACTAACGGGTTGTGTTAGTGTAGCAGATGATGTAATGATTTCAGTTAATGAGCCAAAGGTGAATTCTATCTCTTACTCGCCCCGTCCGACAGAATCTATTTTATTAAGTCCCGTAATAAGCGATGGATTTGGCGGAAATAATTTTACGTGGACTCCGGCAATCAATTTAAATAATTCACAATCTGTAACACCAACCTTTTCCTCCGCTGTTGAAGGTAATTACAGTTATAATGTTACAGTGAAAGATCTAAACGGCTGCACTGGATCGGGGCAGGTTTTTGTTAATGTCTCGGATGCCGCTGGAGATGTTACCGGGACTCCCGCTTCATATTCAAGAATAATTGTTTCCTGGAAGGATAGATCAAATAACGAAACCGGATACTTAATCCGAAAATCAATCGGCAATAATTCCAGCTATTTTGATTTGGTAACGGTTGAGCCCAATATAACATCCTATGAGGACACGAATGTGTTGAAAGATGTTAAGTATTATTATCATGTAATAACGCTGTTCGGCACCACATCAAAATCAAGTCTCGAGTTCTCTGTAAATACGAATACACTACCTGCGTTTACGTTTAAGCCTACTTCATATGATATGTTTGGTCGGGCTGGTGATTTTGACAACGATTTAGACTTAGATTTCGTAGTAGGTACTTCGCATGTTGTTTGGAATTCAAATGGAAACTTCAGTTCAAACAGTCTTACTACAGGTTCTGGTTTTTTTGATGCCGTTGCTGACTTTGATTCTGATGACGATCTGGATATTTTCAATGGTCAAGTATTGAAAAACAACAATGGTTCATTTAGTCAAGTGATTTGGTCAAGTGATTTAAAAAATGATAGGCCTATAGTTGTTGATATTAATGGCGATAATCATGTGGATATAATCGATAATAGAAAAATAAGATTAAATGTACTGGGCAATTCATTTAATACAATAGAATCTACCCTCCCAATAACCCATGGTCAATATGGGCCTGGACAGACCTATGCCCTAGGTGATATGGATAATGATGGCGATCAGGACATTGTATCACAAAGTGAGTTAAATCTAATTGTTACCTCAAATTCTGCTGGCGTCTTTCTTAGTTCCACAATTATTGAAAGTAATGCATTTACAACCGGTCTCTACATGGGACAATTTGAGATTGGTGATTTGAATAACGATGGGCTCTTGGATATTGCTTGTGCGGCTATTTACAAAAACCTCACTATTTATTTAAATAAAGGCAATTCTTCATTTTCCACGATAATTCTCCCGAATACTAAGATAAATGATCGGGGTCTTTTGAAGCTTGGAGATATGGACAACGATGGAGACTTAGACATATTTATTACTGGTAATCCCCTTTTGTGGGATAATACAAAAAAATACAATGCCGTATTTGAAAACAATAATGGTACGTTTACACAAATCAAATTACCAATTGGTGAGCCAATGCTAATCGATTGGGTTGATTTTGATAATGATGGGGACTTGGATATAATCGCCTCTGGCTATAATGTTGATGGCATTTATATCAATAACCTCAATTCAAACAAATACAAAACCAACACAAAACCAACAGCACCTCAAATTTTATGTTCCACATTGGCAGGCAATAAACTTACCATGAGTTGGAACCGGGCATCAGATGGTGAAACCCCTGCCCCTGGGTTAACTTATAATGTGTATGTAAAGCAAAATGGAGCTTGGGTAATGACTCCCTTATCAAATCCCATTAACGGTTTTAGAAAAGTTGCCCAACGCGGCAATGTAGATCATAATCTTTCGTGGACCATTACGCTGCCTAATACAGGAAATATTGAGTGGGGCGTCCAAACCGTAGATGCCCAGTATGTTGGATCAACATTCACTACGGCCTCTTTGCAATATTCATCTATCGCCAACACTTCAAAATCCATTTGTTCAGGTGAAAAAAGTAACATTGGGCTCTCATCACCTGCAGCCAATCCAACATTTTCCTGGATCGTAAAGGAGGCTTCACCCAACATAACTGGATCGTCTGCTGGCTCAGGAAATATTCTTGATCAAACTCTTACAAATTCTTCAAATACAACAACGGGAGTAGTTACCTATGAAATAACAGAGTCTTTTCCATCATGTCTTAAGAAAAAATACGAAGTAAGAGTAACAGTAAATCCAAGACCAAGCTCGGTTGTATCGCTTAACGGATCGTCCATCATTTGCCAAGGTGAATCAGTAAGACTAACCGCCCCCACTGGTGTTAACTACCTTTGGACGAATGGCTCAACTAATTCCTATATTGATGTTACTATTGCGGGCACCTACTCAGTTTTAGTTACAAATCAATTTGGCTGCAATCAAAGAAGTAGTAATGTTCAAATAACGGTTAATCCCAGGCCTAAGATTTTTATAACTCCGGCAAGCCCTGTGTTAATTTGCCAAGGAAGTTCTGTTACACTTACTGCGAGTCCGCAGTATGTCAGTCAAGGATCATCATTAGTATTAGCAAACATATTTACTTGGTCTTCAGGTGTTATTTCGAATTCCATCACAGTTTCAAATCCAGGAATTTACACGGTGTCAACTTATAACATTCAAAATAATTGTACAATTTCAAATACAATTGAGGTTTTACATTATACACCAGTAATTAATATCATTAGATCAGGGGATGTGTGCTTAAATGGAAGTGCCGTGCTTTCGTATTCTGGGCCTGCGTATACTTCTCTTTTATGGTCAACCGGAGCTACTTCAAACTCTATTACAGTTTATGGTCCTGGAAGTTATTCTGTAACGGCCAATTTTGCTGGTTGTTCGGTACCAATAACAGATTATGAGGTTATCAACCCTTGTAATATTGATCCTTGCTTGAATAAGGTCAAAAATAGAATTGATCCTTGTGCAATTGCCCGAAAAGCTGCAGATGTGGTAAATAAGACAGAGACTAATGAACTATGGTTAGTAGATGAACCTACCATTTTCCCAAATCCAGCGTCTACCAAAGTAGTGATTGCAATACCATACGTAACAGAGAAAGATATTCCCATTAATGTTTATAACGTAACGGGGCTTAAAGTGCTGTCTTCAAACCTCAATAGTGGTAGATATTATTGTGAGATTAGTATCCCAGACGTACCAGACGGACTATATTTGGTACAAATAGGAGTTGGCGAAAAAGAGATTCGCCAAAAGTTAGAGATTCTTAAAAAGTAGAATTATCTCAGCAACTCGCGTGAGATAACCATCTTTTGAATCTCTGTAGTGCCTTCGTAAATCTGGGTAATCTTGGCATCGCGCATCAGGCGTTCTACATGATACTCTTTTACATATCCATATCCGCCGTGTATCTGCACCGCTTCCACGGTAGCCCACATAGCTACATCGCTGGCATACATTTTGGCCATGGCTGCGGCTTCGCTGTAATCTG
>DPSB01000524.1:0-3831 GCA_003537495.1 Cytophagales bacterium
AAAATTGATTCAGAGAAAAAGAGATCGTGCTACCAACAGGCAGCAACCCAAGTGATACTAACATGTTACGCTTAGGGCGCGTTGGGAGAAATGATTACCCGGAAAAGGGTTTTCAAGAAACTACTGAAAAGTTCTTTCGCCACCGGTACAAAACCTGTGTTCGATTGCGGCTCGGCTAAAACTTCCAATAAGGTTTGGGGCGCCTGCTCATCTACCTGCACTGCAGTACCCTGCATTACAGCTTCTGTTGGTGCAGAAATAACGGTTTTGGAGTCAGAGTCAGCAGACTGCTCTGTAGCTGGTTTCTTTGCGGCAAATTCTTCAGGGGCTTTAAAGACATGCGAAAGCACAATAACAGTGGCAGCCAAAAGGCCCACAACCATCAAAATACTTCTATAAACGCGTTTTTTAAGCACAGTTCGGAATTATAGGATCACAAAAGTAGGGATTGCAGGGAGATTTGCAACCTCACCTCAACCTCGATTTCAAAAACGCTACCAACACATCTAAGGCCCGCTCAAATTTGCTGTTGTTTGGAATAACCAGATCAGCATGATGTTTTAGCGGTTCAATCAGTCGCTCGTACACCGGCATTACATGATATTGATATCGATAAAGCACATCGTCAATATCATAACCGCGCTCTACCTGGTCGCGCTTAATACGCCTGCCCAGCTTTACATGGTCTTTGGCTTCAATAAAAATGCGCAAATCCAATTCGTTGCTGATCTCTTCGAAGTATTGCACGAATAAACCTTCTACCACAATAATAGGTGCCGACTTAAACTCCAGCATCTGGGTTTTAGCCTGTGGGTTGTTAAACGTGTACTCCTGCTTGATTACATTCTGCCCAGACTTAAGCAACAACAAATCATGCCGAAAAGCATCGCGATCGATCGATACCGGCAAATCAAAATTTTTGATTCCGTTTTCATCGATGGGTTGTTGATCGCGTGGTTTATAATAATTGTCTTGCGAGATGAGACAAATTTCATGAGCCCCAAAGCAAGCCGAAAGACCCTGCAAAAAAAATGTTTTGCCCGAGCCGCTGCCACCCGTAATGCCAATGGTAAATGGTTTACTCATGCTGTTTTTAAATCTTACTTAGTGCAATGTTGCCTTTGTTTGACCTCATCCCTACCCCTCTCCACAAGAGAGGGGTGGCTTCGAATGAAAATCTGTTGAAGCCTACTTTCATAGCTTCAACTGGCTGTTTTTAAAAATAAAACTAATTTCTGAATTGCACGTGCACGATGGCTGATCTTGTTTTTTTCTGTTAAGTCAAGTTCGGCCAATGTTTGCTGGTAACCTTTGGGAACAAAAACCGGATCGTAGCCAAAACCTTGCGTGCCGCGTTTATCAAAGGTGATAGTACCGTTCAGAATTCCTTCAAACTGATGCGTACCTGATTGCATAATCAAGGTTATCACGGTTCTGAAGCGAGCGTTTAGATTACTCTTATCCTTCAGATTTTTCAACAACAACTGCATGTTATCCTCGGCATTGCGTTGCTCACCAGCGTATCGTGCAGAGTAAACACCCGGCTCACCGTTAAGTGCCTCCACCTCCAGCCCGGTGTCATCAGCAAAGCAAGCTACCTGATAATGATCAAATACATACTGCGCTTTTTGTAACGAATTGCCTTCAATCGTATCCTGATCTTCTGCCAACTCCTCCTCACACCCAATATCATTCAGGCTTTGCAGGTTAAATGAATTACCGAGCAAAGCCTGAATCTCTTTTACCTTATGTATATTGTTGGTGGCGAAGCAAAGTGTCATTCCACAATCTCCAACAGTTCTATTTCAAAAATCAGGTTAGCGTTTACCGGAATAGCTCCACTAGCACCACCGGAAGTACCGTAACCATAACCGGAGGGAATATAAAGCGTAAGTTTAGATCCCATGGGAATGGAGGGCAAAACAATCTGCCAACCTAAAATTAATGAGTTGATCCTGTTATTACTATTTTTAAAATTTACTTCACGCTCTTGCCAATCTACATCTGGTTGATTTATTTGATCGGGATCAAATACATAACCAGTTTTCATTAGCATTCCTCGGTACTTCAATTTTAAGAAACTCTCTAGACATGGCGTTTCTCCAGTACCTAGTTCGGTAATCAAATAGCGTACGTTGTTTTTGATCTCCGTATCGGCAATATCTATTTCATTATCGGCCAGATATTGTTCAATCAACACCAGATCGGAAGCAATCTTATCCTGATTGGGTGCGGTAAGTTTTGATTCTGCCACTTCTTTGGTACACTTTGGTCCGTCCTCATCATCATCGCCTTTGCAACTTTGAATTGCAAGAAGGCTACCGATTAGTAGCGGCACCCACAACACAGAAACAATTTTCCTAACGGACTTCATCGCTCTTAATTCGCTTTAGTAATATCAACCAACTCCATCTCGAACACCAGGATTGAATTTTCTGCTATTACCTCACTCCTGCGTCTGTTGCCATACGCTAAAGTTGATGGAATGTACACCGTCATTTTCGAGCCTTTGTTCATTAAGGTTAACGCTTCTTCCCAGCCCGGTATTACAGATTGTGTACCTAATGTTAATTGCAGGGGTTGGTACGGTGCGCGTTGTTCGTTGTAGGCATTATTGGCTTTGGCTACCGATTCAATACTGGAATCGAAGAAGGCTCCGTCTAATAGTGTACCTACATAATTAACTTTTACTGTCTGGCCTGCTTGCGCATTAGGACCAACACCGGGTTTAGATATTACGTACCGCAAACCAGAAGCTGTTTTCTTTGCTACAATAGCTTTCTCTTTCAGGAATAAATCAATAGCCAGGGTATCTTTTGCGAGTTGTTCTTTCTCAGCCTTTAGTGCTTCTTCGTTTTGCTTAGCCATAAATTCATTCTGCATTTCGCGGGCACGTTCTTCGGTTACCACATCAATTACTCCAATTTGAAAGGTAAAGCTTGCGGTGCTATCAACATTAGGAGGAATTGGCGAACGGAATGTTTTAGCAAAAAGATCTTTGGCTGGAATCTGGAAGGTAACGCTATCGCCTTTACCTAACAGTTGCACCACTTCCATTACCTGATCGGTTGCCATGGTAGAGTCTTTCTTAATCATAGTAGGGAAAGGATTGGTGCGACTGTCTGACCACACCGAATCTTTACTATCTTTAAATAAAAAGCTAATGATCATGATCTGGCCATTTTCAGCCACATCGGCACCGCCAGATTTTACTACAGAGAATTTTAAACCTGAAGCAGTTTCTTTTGTATTGGAACAAGCCATTAACAAACCGGCCACACACACACTCAGCAAAAAGGATTTTTTCATTTGAATTGAATTATAAGTTTAATCTTGGTTTAGTTGTTGTTTATACTCAGGCAATACTGCCATCAGCTTTTTCAGTGTTTCGTCCAACGAAAGTTTGGATTGGCCGCCACTTGCATTCCGGTGTCCACCACCTTCAAAATGTTTTCGCGCCAATTCGTTTACCGAAAAATTGCCCAGCGAACGAAACGAAAGTTTTATTTCTTCTTTGCGATCGTACATCAATACCGACATCTTCACATTCTTTATGGAGAGTCCGTAATTAACAAGGCCTTCTGTATCTCCGGTTTGTGCACCAAATTCTTTCAACTCTTCCTGACTCAACGTCATATAAGCTGTTTTATATTCAGGTAGTACCACTAATTTTTTACTTAACACAAATCCCGTAAGGCGCAGGCGCTCCAACGAATTGGTGTCGTAAACCTGCTGGGCAATTGTATGTGGATTAGCCCCACGACTTACCAGTTCCGATGCAATCTCGAACTCACGGTGGCGGGTATTATTATGTTTAAAACTTCCGGTGTC
>DPSB01000524.1:4120-4282 GCA_003537495.1 Cytophagales bacterium
TATGTTTAAAACTTCCGGTGTCTGTCATCAAACCGGCATACAGGCAGGTGGCGATTGTGGCATCAATCTGCTCTTTCATCTCCAACTCTTCAATTAATTCAAAAATTAATCCGGCAGTAGAGGCCGAAACCGGATCCCATTGCTCAAAGGCTGCAAAACTTT
>DPSB01000270.1 GCA_003537495.1 Cytophagales bacterium
GATGGATGATTTTCTGAAGTTATAACTCGCACCAAAAAAATGGTTTATTTGCCACGTTTTAATTTTACCGGATCGTTATGAATTGGAAGTTTTGGACTAAAAAGGAAAAAGAGCAACCCGAAAAGAAAAAGTCCGCTGTACGCGAATGGTGGGATGCCATTTTGTTTGCAGTAGTAGCCGCTACCCTTATCCGGTGGCTGATTATGGAAGCATATACAATTCCTACTCCTTCCATGGAAAACTCCATGCTGGTTGGCGACTTCCTTTTTGTGAGCAAGTTTCATTACGGAACCCGCACCCCGCGCACACCTATTCAAATGCCACTTACGCATCAGAAAATCTGGTTCACAGAAATTCCTTCTTATGCCGATTGGATTCAACTTCCCTCCTATCGTTTACCCGGCTTTACGCATGTAAAACGAAATGACGTGGTGGTGTTTAACGTGCCGCGCATTGAAGAAAATAATTATGGTAACTACAATCGCAATACGTGGATTGATTATCCTGTAGATCTTAAAACCAATTACATAAAACGCTGTGTGGCCGAAGCCGGAGATGTGCTTGAGATTCGTAATCGTCAGTTAGTTGTAAACGGTACTCCATTCGAAAATCCGGAAGGGCTTCGGTTTCAATATCTGGTAGAATCAACCAACGACATTAACGTTCGGAATATTGAGAAACTTGGTTTAGATGGCGATGACTATTCTAATCAAGGTCGTTCAAATCCAGAGAAACCGGAACTGGTTTATTATACTATGTATTTAACCAGTGCACAAAAAGAGTTGGTAAAATCAGAATCGTACATCAAGTCGGTTGAATTGTATGAAGGTGGTGAAGCACCTCGCTTTCCGTTCTCTAAATACACTTCAAACTGGACAGGCAACAACTACGGCCCACTTACCATTCCAAAAGAAGGTATGACAATCGCCATCAACGATTCCACACTTTCCATTTATGGAACCACTATTAAAGATTATGATGGTAATGAGGATGTTGAAATAAAAGAAGGCAAACTTACCATTGCCGGTAAGGAAGTTACCGAATACACCTTCAACCAAAACTATTACTTCATGATGGGCGATAACCGCGATAACTCCCTCGACTCGCGCTATTGGGGTTTTGTACCCGAAGATCACGTGGTGGGTAAAGGCTTCTTTATCTGGCTATCAATTGATAAGTATGGTTCGTTTCTGAATAAGATCAGGTGGAACAGATTCTTTAAACCGGTGCGATAGGCTGCTGGTTTCTGGTCACTGGCTTCTGGTTTGTTTGCACTACCAGAGACTAGTAACCAGAAACGAGTGACCAGTTACCACTCAATCTCCTTCAGTCCTTTACTCTTCAGGTACTCGTTGGTTTTGCTGAAATGTTTGTTGCCAAAAAAACCTCTGTCGGCCGAGAAGGGTGATGGATGTGCTGACATTAATACAAGATGTTTGTTGCGATCAATGATCTCGCCTTTCTTCTGCGCGTAAGCACCCCATAGCAAAAACACTACGTTGCTTTTGTTGCCAGAAACAGCTTTGATTACTGAATCGGTAAACTGTTCCCAACCTTTGTTCTGATGCGAACCTGCAGCCGAAGCCCGTACGGTTAACGTGGCATTTAACAACAGTACGCCTTGCTGGGCCCAGCGCTCAAGATCCCCGCTTTTGGGAATCGGCTTACCTAGGTCGTTTTGGATTTCTTTAAAGATGTTCCGTAAAGACGGTGGAAAAGTAACTCCATCGCGAACAGAGAAACAAAGGCCATTGGCCTGGCCAGGGCCATGATACGGGTCTTGCCCGATTATCACTACCCTTACATCCTCAAAATCAGCACAATCGAAGGCCCTGAAAATTTCCCGACCGGGTGGGTAAACCGTTTGGGTTTGGTATTCCTCCCTTACAAAATCAATCAATTGCCGGAAATAATCCTCTTTGAACTCATTTGACAGGTATTTTTTCCACGAAGGGGCAATTTTTACGTCCTCGGCCATGCGTAATTAAATTTCGGTGAATCAAGTTGAGATGCGGGTTGTAAAATAGAAAAAAATGATATTTTTGAACCTGATGATTGCTGAAATTACACAAGGAATTAAGGTTACTGTCGAGACTGAGTACCAGCCCTCCTACTCAAGTCCGAGTCAGTACCACTATGTGTTTACGTATCGCATCACCATCGAAAATCAAAGTGATTTCACAATCCAACTTTTGCGCAGGCATTGGCATATTCATGATGCTGGTTTTACAACCCGCGAAGTAGAAGGCGAAGGTGTGGTTGGCCAACAGCCTGTGTTAGAACCAGGCCAGAGCCATCAGTACGTTTCCGGTTGTAATCTTAAATCGGGTATTGGTAAAATGGCTGGCACGTACCGCATGGAGCGTGTAGTAGATGGTGCTACTTTTCAGGTTGCTATTCCTGAGTTTACCATGATTGCCCCAATCAGGCTTAATTAATTTTTATCTCTACGCTTTCTTTAAACTTTTTCAGAGCACGAGCCTACTTGCGGCACTGGTTGCACGCAGTTGATGAGCATTCCATTCATTCTCCTTTCTTTTTTGATTTTTATGAGAAGGTGATCCGGCCAAAATCTTTTACCGGTCTTCCGGAAGTTGAAACTGTTCGGACTAACCTGTTAGCCAGCACACAGCAAATTGATATGGTTGATCTTGGTGCTGCATCGCCACACTTTCAAAGTCAACAAAGATCACTCTCAAAAATAGCTGCTACCAGTGCCAGCCCTAAAGCATTGTGCGAACTCTTCATGCGACTAACTTCACACATTCAGGCGAAAGCCATTGTAGAGTTAGGTACTTCGGTTGGGTTAACTACATTGTATCTGGCACACCAGCCCGAGAGCTACGTAACTACATTTGAAGGCAACAAAGCCTTGATTCAGGTTGCACTTACTCATCTGGAATACTTTCATAAAAAGAATGTGAAGATAATGGCGGGTAATATCGACCAGACTTTGCCCGACTTTATACAAAACCCGGCTAAGATTGATTTTGCATTAATGGATGCCAACCACCGTTACACGCCTACTATAAAGTATTTTGAATTATTAGCCAAACGCATCCATACCAAAGGAGTAATTGTAATGGATGATATTTATTACTCGCCTGAAATGGAAAAAGCGTGGACAGAAATAAAACAACATCCGTTGGTTTATGGAAGTGTTGATCTGTTCAGGTGCGGATTGTTGTTTTTCGATCCGGCCCTAAACCGCCAGCATTACGTTTGGTCGATTTAGACATACTGTTAATCAATAAAAATTATCTTTGCACGTTCAACTAAACAAACGGCAGCATGAGCACACCCGCTACTCCTACACCCGCACCCAAAAAATCGAGCAAGTCCACCATTATAATTGCCATTTTAAGCGTAATTGTTCTGGTGCAGAGTGTAAAAATCTACCTCGACTATCAGGAAAAGGTAGAAGTAAAAGCGGAATTGGCTACTACAGAAGAAGACCTTGCCTCGACCATGCAGCGCTTGAATGATGTGAAGCTGGAGCTTGATCAGAAAATTGAGGAGATAGCCAAACTGGGTGGCGATGTTACCGAACTGGAAAAAGCCAAAGCCGAAGTAACAGCCGAGTTAAAGCGCAGCAACAGCCGCACCTCCAAAGCCATTAAAGAATTGAAAGATCGGCTGGAAGGTTATGAGCAACTGTTGAAAATTAAAGATGAAGAAATTGAAAAGTTGCAGTCGTTGAACAAAGAATTGTTTACCGAAAACCGATCGCTTAAAACCAAGCAAAATGTATTAAGCGATTCGTTAAACCGGCTTACTAAAAACAAAGAAGAGCTTGCCACCAAAGTAGCCATAGCTTCACAACTTAAAGCTGAAAACATCAATCTTGTTTCCGTAAACGATAAGGGCAAAGAAAAAGAGCCACCGTTTCGCAAACGCCAGCTTGAAAAGATAAAAGTTGAATTTACGATTGCCGATAACAAAGTAGCTCCGATTGAAGGCAAGAAAATTCTGGTTCGGGTTATTGATCAAAACGGCCAACCGATTTTTGATACCACAAAA